>CAZWRK010000007.1:0-62483 GCA_964635875.1 uncultured Aquaspirillum sp. | reverse complement strand
CCTTGTGCAGCGTCAGCAGGGGACCGCCGAGGAAGCCCGGCTGCTGGCCCGTGAGTCCGATATGGAGATTGCCGCGCGGCTCGGTTGCACACCCGACATCATCAAGTGCTATCACGACACGTTCTTCGACGTCCGCGAGAAGCTCGACTTCCGCGATTACATCCTGCACGCCGTCTTCGGCGAAGCTATCTACCGCGGTTTGCACGAACGCCAGCACGATCTGCTTTGGAAGATGTTTGGCTACTTCGGCGGACCATACGTAATCGACGCCGTTTCGAGCCGCCTGATCAATGCCACTTGGGCCAACACACCGGCCGACGCCGCCTCGTTTTTCCAGGACGCGGCGCTCAATGTCATGAAGCACAAGGCCGCCGTAGCGGCCATTACGGTACCGATCAACTCCGAAACCAATCTGGACTTGATCGGCGCATTTGTGAAGTATGTCGAGATTGAGCGGACGACCGAATCGCAGGGGCAGGCCAAGGATCAGATCATCGACAACATCCAAAAGGCGATGGAGTTGATTCCGTTCCAGGTCATCAGCGAAGACCGTCCGCTCTCGGGCCTGCTGGAGAAGTACGACAACTCCGCCGTGGAGCTCAATACCGACGAGCTCATGACGGTCGCCGTTGGTGCCGATCTGCCGTATGCCGACATGTTGCTGAGTATGCAATTCCCACCGCCGCCGGCGATTGCCCAGGCAGCAGAGGAGACCCGATGAGCACTTTAGGCAAGGATGCCGAACACCAAATCATGCGGGCCATGGATAAGGTCGCTGAGTTGGTGGAAACCGGAAAGACCCCGAACGAAGCCATCATCAAGGTGGCCGGGGATTACCAGCTGCGCCCAGGCTACATCAAAGTCCTGGTCCACGCGTACAACACGGGCAGCACGACCCGGCAGCGGGAAGGCAGCGACGACTTGTTCGACAAGTCGGCCGAGTTCACGCTCGCCGACGCCGACCACGTCATGGAAGCCCTCTTTCCGAAGCACGTGAAGACGGCGGCCGAGCTGCACCACGAAACCGCCGTCTCGCTCGATTACGGGATCAGCCCCGACGGCATCATCGATCGACACAACAAGAAGCTGGCCGCCCTGGCACGGCAGGTCGACTTCTCCGTCGAGAAACCGCCGCCGCGGCCCGCCGCACCGTTTGCCGAGCTGAAGAAGACGGCCCGGCTCGTCGAACGTGGTCGCAAAGACGTCGACGAAGCTCGCCGCGTCGCTTCCAACGCCTTCGACAAGGCGGCCGGTCTGCTCTACGAACTTCGCGAATACTTCCGGCAGCCCGGCTGCCTGAAGTTCGCCTACGTCCGGGAAACGGCCGAGCTGCTCGACGGTCCGCAGATCGCCAAGGCCTGCGACCATCTGCAGGAACTCTACCCCACGCTCAAGAAGCACGCGGGCATCGTCCCGCAACGCATCGACATGCACGCCGAACCGTTCCGCCTGATGCGGAAGCTGGCCGAGGCCATGAAGACGTACGTGCAGTTGCAGAGCGATTTCGAAACCCTCGAAGAAAAAATCGGCGCGGCTGTGGAGGCCGTGCACCGCCCTTTCGTGCACGCTCCCGCGTCGAAATCGGTCTTGGACGAACCGTCCTCGACTAAGCGCGGGAGCTTCGTCTGGAATCCGTTCACCCAAATGATCTTGGGCGGTGCGGCCAAAGACGCGATCACGGGTGTGAGCGGCAAGCTCGGCCCGGTTGCCGACGACAGCCTGAAGAACGACACGGTAGCGGAGCTGACGGATCCGAACCACGAGGCCATGCTCAAGAACATCCGGTCGCAAGCCACGTTGCACGACCTGATGGTCAACGATCCGGTCATCAGCGGGTATCCCCAGCACGAGACGCTGGCGGCGTTCAACGACATCGCCAACTTGTCGCCGCGGAGCGTCGACCAGCGGGCGATCCTGCAAACGATGCTCCGGCAGCGGCTGGCCCAGGGTCAGCTGAGCAACTTCGAGCTCGATCAAGCGCTCGGCATGGAGCAGAAACTCAAACAGCGTGAGGGTGGTGCCAGTGTCCAAAGCGTCATTTAATCCGGCGGAAATGTCGGCTGCTGAAGCTGTGGACCTCCTGGTGAAAACCGCGGAGGTTTCGTTCGCTGCCGGCGAGCTGGTCAAAGAAGCCAAGTTGCCCGGTTTCCTCAACGAACTCGTTAATCCAACGGGGACGCTGGGGCACACCGCGCGCAACGCGTTGATCGGCAGCGGTATCGGCGGTTTGGTCGGCGCCGTCCGCGAATTCGGGCGTCCCGAAGAAGAACGCAACTACGGCGGCGGGATCGGTCGCGGTGCCCTGCTCGGCGGATTGGCCGGCGGCGCCGGGACATTGCTGGCAGAACATTTGCCGAAAGCCAACGCACTGACGACCGAAGAGCAAATCCAGAAGGAGCTGGGCGAACATTCACAAGCTGTTCGCGCGCGAGCGCTGTCGCAGACCGGCGGCGGTAAGGTACCGACACAGCCTGCCGACTCGCCACATCGTAGCGCTGTCGGAAACGCGCTGAATTCGGATTACGCCCCGCCGGCGTTACGGGTCATGCTCAATCCTGACAGCGGTCCGGTCGATACTCCGCTGGAGACGCTAGGGTTGCTGGCGGCGCCGCTTGATAGCGGCGTCCGCCAATCACTGGCCGACACGCCGGTCGCGTCTGCGGCCGGTGCACTTTACGGGCAAGCCGTCGGCTCCCGTCTTGGCGGCGGTTTCGGCAACTTCCTTACCGGACAACGTCGTGGTGTAGGCGGCCGTCCCAATCCTTTTGCGATACGCCAAAATCCATTCAATGCCTACCGCGGTATCGCCGGTAATGCGAACGGGACAGTCGTCGGTAACGGCGTCCGCGCTTCCAGTCGACTCATCGGCGGAGCTATGGGCGGGTTCGGTGGTGCAGTTGTCGGCCAAGGTATCCAGCATCTGATCCAAAAACTCCGCGGCGGCTAACATGCTCAAGACCATCGCTCCCAGCTCGTACGATTTCGGCGAACCGATCGCCGCACTCATCAAGTCGGCCAACGGTCGGCTGCGTGGTAGCGATCGCGGTCTGCTCGAAAAGCGGGCCGGCTCGGACATTCTCCGCATCTACGATACGTTGAGCTTTGCTCCGGACGAGGTGCCGATCCATCTGATCGCCATGGGGGCGACCGAGAAATTCGGCTGCAATCGCAACGGTGACGGGTTCCGCGAACAGGTGCTGCTCGACTTCCACAAGACGTTCGAGAAGTTTGCCCGTTTCTACCGCGATCACGCCAACAAAGACCCGGCCCGCAGCTACGGCCTTGTGAAGGCGGCGTTCTACAACGTCCCGATGGCCCGGGTCGAATTGATCTGCGCCCTCAACGCCAACGAAGCCGCTGCGCGACGCAACGGCGGGCTGGTCGCCGATCGCGAGCTGCAAAAGCTCGCCAGCGGCAAAGACATCCCGGTTTCGATGGCGTGCGTACTTGATCCGACTTATCCGGTCCTCACACGCGATCGCGGCTATGTCAACATTTCCGACGTAAAAACCGGCGATTTCGTATGGACACACGACGGCCAATGGCGTCGCGTCAAACAACTGAATCGCCGCAAGTACACCGGCACGGCCTACACGTTCACGATGAACGGCTTACCGTTGCCGCTTGAACTGACGGCCGACCATCCGATGTTTGCCAAAGTCTTTGCCGGTTCTCGCGAGGCCGCTGCAGTGAAGGCTAAGGCCGGGCGGTACTTCAGGGACGCCGAGGTATTTGAAACATCGCCGGCTGGTTGGACGCACGCCGAGCATGTCGGTGTCGGTGATCGTTTCTTTGTGCGTCCGATCACGTCGTACGGCGCCGACTTCGCCGGTATCGGCGATGTGCGACTGGCGGCCGTCATGGGCTACTACTTGGCTGAAGGTAGCTGCGACGAAACGACTGTCAACTTCGCGTGCAATATGGCGGACTCGTTGCCGCGACGTTTGCCTGGACTGGTCCGGAGCATGTATCCAGGCGTTACGGTCGACATTGCGCCGAAATCCAATTCGGCAGTCGGTTTGGCTGTACTGGTTTACGCCGCCGAGCTCTGCAAATTCCTCGGCAAATATCTTGGTCGCAGCGTCGAGAATAAGGTGATCCCGCCGGAGATGTTCAACGCATCGCCGGAAGTGAAGCTCGCCTTCCTGGGCGCCTGGCTTGACGGTGACGGCTGGTTAGACAAGAAGGGCGTACATTGGTCGACGTCTAATCGCGGACTTGCGCTACAGGGTCGTGACCTGCTGCTGTCAATCGGTATTCCTGCAAGCATCTATAAGATCGACCACACGAAATGTCCGACGAGCGGCTATACCGGCAGCGGGATCGAATACACGCTTAACGTGTCGCATTTGGACGCATGGGCACTTGCCGCCCATTCGGAAAAGTCCGCTCAGTTCGCGCCGCCGAAGCAACTACGCACCAAACCCGCCGCGTTGCGTCGTTGCCCGGACGGGCTTTATGCCGTACGAGTTTCCGGCGTCACGCAACGCGAGGTCGTCGACCAGTTGACGTACAACTTCGAGGTCGAAACCGATGAGTCATACAGCCTCGGCGGTCTGATCTCGCACAACTGCTCGGTCAGTCACGACATCTGCTCGTACTGCGGCAATAAGGCCAAAACCCGCCGCGATTACTGCCGCGGGCTTGACGACGGCGGCCTCTGCAAAGCCGGCGGTCTGCACCGCAACATCGGCCGGCTGGTGGAAGTCGACGGCGATGCCCATTCGCTGCACGCCGACAACCCCGATCCGCGGTTCTTCGACATTTCGCACGTTTACCGTCCGGCCGACCGGATTGCATACGTGCTGGGTAAGCTCGAAAAGGCGGCCGGCGTCGAAGGAATCATCAGCGGTGCCGACTTGGCCGAAGCCTTCGGTCTCGTGCTGCCGTACGAACTCCGTGTTGCCGAAGACGTGCCGGCCGACTGCGCCAAGCTGATGAAGCTGGCCTATTGTCTGGCCGACGTCGAGCTGCAGCCGGCCGATAATCGCGCGCTGGCCTTCGATTCGAGCGTCCATAACGGCGTATTCGAATTGCCGCCGCGTATCCGCTCCTCTAAGGTCCACGTCGGTCAGTGGCTCAAGGCCTCGATCGACACGCGATCGCTGTTGTCGCCCGAAGCGTTCTTGCACCACATCTGTCGTCTCTCGCCCAAGCAGGCTGCCGATACGGCGCCGCTGATCCGTGCACAATTGCCTGGGATTTACGGGCGTTTGACGAAAGAGTCCGACTTTGCCGACACCGTCCGTCGCTATGCCTGTGAGCCGACCTATGCGGTTCCGCAGTGGATCGTCGAGACGATGCGGAAAAGTGCTAGCACGATTTCCATCCGGGAGCCGTACCTCACGCATCGCGTGCGGTTGGCGACGGTTCGTGGTGCCGAGTTGTCGCCGGTCGACGAGACCGCGGCAACGAAGCTCGCCGCAGCGGGCGGTCCGACTGCGGATTTGGCTCGGGGGTACGCGATCTACAAACTTGCGTTCCTCGCGGGCATTCCTGAAACGTCCGAAGAATTCCCCGCAGCACGCGAGCTGATCGCCTTGCAGAATCTGTGCGGATGATGTTGACGCAGTTTTTCTGCTTCACAATACTCTGCCGCAGCTGCACGAATTGCAGAGCAGGATGCTGCACAAGTCAAGGAGCGACGCATGTCGACGAAGAAAAGTCTGTTCTCGGCTCTCAACTCGATGGCCGAAGACTACCGCAAGGAAGCGGCGGTGAAGGTCGCCAATCCGGTTCCGGCTGATCCGGGCGGAATGGACGGCAAGAGCCAACATCCGTCGGCTACCGTTGACAACGGTTGCCAGACCGTGAGCCCCGGTCCGCACGCGTCGGAAAATTCCACCGACATCAAAGAACAACAGGGCGCGCCGAGCGTGGAAAACACGGCGGACGCCAAGCCGGGCGACGACAAAGATCGTTCGCTGAATCTCGGCATGCAGGCTTCGTACACGGGCGAAGATGTCCCGTCCCCGAAGCCGGGCAAAGACGACCCGGGCACCTCGAGCCCGGCCAAGGTTGACGACGGCGAGAAGTTCGCCTCGTTGACCTTCAAGCAAGCTCACAGCCTGTCGAGCGAGCTGGGCAACCAAATTCTCGCCGACCTCTTCACCGAGCTGGGCAAGGAAGCCGCGGCTCCGGCAGCTCCGGCAGCCCCGGCTGCGACGACCAAGGAAGCCCAATTCCGCGAAGGCTATGAACTGGCCGGCGCGATGGGCCTGAGCAAGGAAGCGGCCGAAGCTCAAGTCTACGACATTGCGGCGCAAACGCTCCGCGACGCCGCGCTTGAAGCCGAGCTCGTGGGCAACTATTTCAAGACGGCTTCGGACGAAGCCGCCGAAGGCGAAGACCACAGCACGCCGAGCGGCAAGTCGGAAGATGGCGGCTCGGGCGCCGGTGAAGGCGAAGGAAGCGGTGATGCTTCCATGGCCGCCGGTGGCGGTGGCAGTGGTGGCGGTGCTCCGGCCGGTGACCCCCTCGCGGGTCTCGGCGGTGGCGGCGCTCCCCCGGCCGGTCCCGGTCCGGATGCGGGTGGCGGCGTGAGCCAAGAGCAAGCTCTGCAAGAGCTCGTGATGGCCATGCAAGAACTCGGCATCACGCCCGAAATGCTCGAACAAGCTGCCGGCGGTATGGGCGGCGGTATGGGCGGCGGCGCTCCGCCGGCCGGCGATCCGCTCGCCATGGGCGCCGCGGGCGCTCCGCCGGCTGGTGCCGGTGGTCCGCCGCCGGGTGCCGGTGGTCCGCCGCCGGAAGCGATGAAGCTCGCGAGCCTCGCTCGCGAAGCCCGGAAGTTCATGCGATCGGGCAAGTTCGAATTCAAGCAGGCGGCCAGCAAGGAAGCCCGCCAGCTCCGTAATCGCATGAAAGCGCACCTGCTCGAGCTGACGTCCTAGTGACGTCAGCCGACGCATCGCTTCCGTTTCCATCACCATCCAACCGTAGATCAATAAACCGGAGTCCGACTCATGTCGACGAATCCTCAAGCCCGCGAGAAGCTCGCCAACTACATCGGCGTTACCGACGCCGCTCTGCAGAAGGCCGCCGAGTTCCAAGCGGGTGTCGAAAAGACCGCCGCCGCCGTCGCCGCGCTGATCCCGGCGTGCGTCGAAGAACTGGTCGCCAACGGCCGGATCGAGCCGCACCAACGCGAGAAGGCCGCGGCGATGTTGAAAGACCCGGTCAAGGCCATCCAACTCTTGACCAAGGTCGCGAAACACCGTAATGAGTCCGAGGAAACCCTCGGCACCGGTACGAACGAAAAGTCCGCCGGCAGCGGTGGAAGCAAGCTCAGCCCGGCCGACCAGAAGTTCTGGGCGGACATGGGCCTCGAAGTTCCCGCCGAGTAGCGCGAGAACACACGGACGGTGCCGCCGTAGTCGGCATACTGGCGAAACTTCAAGACAGAAATCTTCAGACAGGGAGGTCTGACCATGGCCTACGGCCCTTCGCAAATGTTCGAGCACATGTTGGACCCGGTTCGCGGGTACAACACCGACTTGAACCACCTCGACTGCATCGGCAAACTCCACTCCGCCGTGACGTTCGACGTCCCGGCCGGTCGTGTCGTTCACGTTGCGTCCCTCGACACGAACAAGAAGCCGCAATTCAAGACGGGCGTTCACGCTCGTTCGCCGGCGATCTTCCTGTTCCAAGGCTCGACGCACTTCGACGTCAGCAACCCCGGTACCTCGGTCGGCGGCATCTTCGGACACCGCGCGATCGCTCCGGCCGGTTGGATGTCGGGGCTCGTCGCCCTCGGCGGCTTCGAACTCCGTAGCACGGAATACGATACCGACCAAACCTACACCACCGGCGATCTGTTGACGGCGCCAAACGCCGACAGCAATTCGACGACCGGTGGTCGCCTCACCAACAAGCGGTCGGGTTCGGACCCGGTCCGTCAGTACACGGAAGCCGTCTGCGGCATCGTGTCGACGGGCGTGGAAACCGACCACAACGGCGTCAGCACGCTGACGTTCTGGACCTGCTGGTTGCCGGCTGCGTTCGCCTAGTAGATCGGGCCGTCTAACGGCGGCCCGCTCTCTTTGTCTGCCGTCTGAGTCTGATCCTCATTTACAACCCCCGCGTCCGTCGGAATGAGCCGGCGGACGTAAAAACGTGAACGGAGTCACACGACCATGCCATCCATGGCTGAAATCCGGGAACTGAACGAAGCCGTCTTCGAGGCGCTCGACACCCCGGGCATGCACAAGAAGGCGACGGATGCGATCAACGATTTCACCCGCACGCGTATGCGTGAAGACGGGTTCTATCGGAAGATCCTCCCCGCCCTCACCATCACCAACGACGAACTTGACAAGCAAGTCGACACCGACAAGCCGGTCAAGGTCGTGGAAAAGGAACCGAACTCGCCGGCCGCCGTGTCGATGCCGTTCGCGACCTTGCCCCTGTCGTTCTACATCCGCGGCCCGAAGTACCGGGTCGCCTTCGATCGCATCGTGTCGCCGCGGGCGTTGAAAGACGTCGAAGAACTGCGGACGTACACGATGGACATCCGCCAAGTCCTCTCGGACAACATGCTGAAGGACATGCAGGCGGAAGAAGATTCGAAGTTCATCCAAGCCTTCAACGCGGTGCTCCTCGGCGCCGATCAAGTCGTGCCGCTCTCGGGCGTCGCGCAGTGGCAAACGATCGAAGGCGGGATCACCCGCGACTCGGTCGTCGAAGCCACGAAGATCATGCCGAAGACGCCGTCCCACTTCGAAGTCGCGACCGTGTTGTGTAACAACATCACGATCAAGGAAATCTTGAAGTGGGGCCGCGACGAGATGGGCGGTGACTTCAGCCAGGACCTGATCAAGAACGGCTGGGCCGAAACCAAGTTCTTGAACATGGACTGGATCATCACCATCAAGCGGTGTGATGCGGTCGACCAAATCGACGGGCTCATCCCCGACGATTCCATCTTCATGTTCGGCGACCCGAAGACCATCGGGAAGTCGTACCTGCTCGAAGATGTGACGATGTACGTGAAGCGCGAAGCGTTCATGCTCGAATACTTCGCGTACGAAACGCTCGGCGGCTCGTTCGGTCACACGAACGCGCTCGCCCGCGTCGACTTCCGCTAATCGTTGCGGTTCGACTGACCGGCAAACCTCCCGGGCGACTTTCAAGTCGCCCGGGATTTTCCTGCGTAGGAAATTCCGTCCGATCACGAAACTTTTCGCCATGAGGGCGTCATGTCCCAGGTCACCAAAGAACAAGCCACCGCGGCGTACCAGTCGTTGTACAACGAACTGCACGCTCCGGTGTTCTTCCACAAGCTCGCTGAAGACTTCGGCATCGTCCCGAACGGTCCCGAAGAAACGGCCGAGCTCCTGCAGCTGGGCGGCAAGCTGCGGGCCTTGTACACCGTGAAGCAAGCGCAGGCTGCTTCGCCGGGCTCGTCGATGTTGAAGCGTGCCAACGCTCATCTCGACAAGCTGTTGCAAGACGCCGGCGTGGCGAAGCCTGCCGCGGCTTCCGACGAGCAAGAGATCAAGACCGCGGCTGCTCATGTCGCCCTGAACCCGAAGTACGCGCGTGACATCCTCACGCTCGTCGCCGGGGTCGGTACGGCCGCCTAGTTCGCTAGGTCGTCGCTGTCTGCCGTTCGATTCGATTCCCACTGAAAACTTTTCCGCCTCGCGGTAGGAGATAGCCATGGCGCAAGACGCCAACACTCGGAGCCTCTACACGCGGGTGCGTAACCGCTCGGGCGTGACCCGGACGTTTGCGTACCTGGGTGCCGGTGGCAAGACCCTCGCGGCCAACGAAGCGTTCATGCACCCTGGCAACTTGGCCGACCAACTGGCCGCCAAGACCAGCAAGCGTGAATTCGAAGCGTTGCAGCGCTCACTCGACGACCACCAGTCGCTCGAAATCATCAGCACGCCGGCCGTACACCTGTACGACCCCGTGCGTCAGGAAACCCAAGTGCTCGCGTTGAAAGACGGCGACCTCGGGACCCTCGACCCGACCTGGAACTCGGAAGGTTCGTCGGACTTCAACGACGACGAATAGTCCGCGGTCCCAACGACTTAAAAGCCCCAAGAAGGCGGCGCTCCTCGCGGGCGTCGCCTTTTTGTTTGTAATAACTCGGAGCCTCGAACATGCCGATCAACGCTACGCCCGCCGCCGAGCCGTCGAACCCGTGCTGCGATGTTCCGGTCACGACCACGAGCCCATCGCCGGTGTCGTGCGACTCCCAGCAGCTCGTCTCGGCCAACACGCCTTACGTGCGTCGCCGCGAGATCCTCGAACGCATGCGCTCCGTACGGGTGCGTGCCGGGCAGGACGCCATTGTCCAGTGGCAGTTCCGCGACCAAAACGGTTCGCCGATCGCGCTCAACGCCTGCGGCTTTACCGACTCGTCGCTGAGCGTGTCCGAAAGCGGCGTGACCCAGAAGATCGTGCTCCGCGTGCGGGAAAGCCTGAGCGGCTGCACGGCCGACGAGTACGACGTCCGCACCCTCGACGCCGAGACCGGCACGGCCACGTTCCAGCTCGACCATACGGTCGTCTCTCGGCCCGGCATCTATCTGGCCGAGGCCGCCGTCATCGCCATCGATGCCGACCTCAACGAAAGCCTCGTCTTCTCGAACGTGTTCTACCTCAACGTCGAGAAGGGTTTGTTCGGCGACGCGAAGGGTCCGCCGACGATCGCCGAAATCCGGCTGCATCTGCGGGACTCGGCCGCCGGCGAAAACTTCCTCATCGACACGACCAAGTTCGACGATGCCGAGATCGCCGCCTCGATCCAGCGACCGGTCATGCAGTGGAACGAAACGCCGCCGGTCGTCGAGGTCTACACGACGCACACGTTTCCCCACCGGTTCCACTGGTTGGAGGCGATCTGCGCCAACCTGTTCCTGATCGCGGCCGAACACTTCCGCGCGAACCAGCTCGAGTATCAGGCCGGCGGCATCGCCGTGAACGACATGAGCAAGGAGCGGAACTACGAAGCCGCGGCCGAGCGGCGTTCCCTGGTTTGGCGGGAGTTCATGCGGCGGACCAAGCTGGCCGATAACTACGGCGCCGGCTTCGGCTCGTACGGCTAAAAATCGGGCCGGAACGCGTCATATTGGGTAGATACGGGTGTATCTGTCCAATCCCTTTTAGGAGTGACGCAATGTCCGATCAACGTCCCTGGTATGTTCGCTGGCTCAGCGCCGGCTCTCGCGGGTTTCTGCGATTTGCCGACGCCCTGATGGCCTACAAGATCGTCGAGATCGTGGCCATCTTCATCTTCGCGGTACCCGCCGTACTCACAGTCGCCGCCGGCGCCCTGACGGTCGCCACGGTCGTGGTGCTCGGACTGGTCGGCCTGTTTGTTGGTAAGCTGGGTGTCGACTTCTCGGACGCCTTCGGCTTTCCGGGCAGTCACATCGCGAGACGCACGTTTCACCGGTTGTTCAACCCGATGCTGCTCGCCGCCGGCTGGCGGATCGACGACACCGAGTACGAAGACCAGATCAAGATGATCGAAACGCCGGCCCAGCGTAACACCGCGCTTCGCAACCAGATCAGACAGCTGCAGACCGAGTTGCAGGCGATACTGATCATTAACTCCAAGAACGAAAAGCGTTCTCAGGAGCACGAAAAGACGCTGCACGAGATGACCCCCAAAGTCGAAGAGCTGAACACGCTGGTCCAGACGCTTACGGCCCAGCGAAACAAGCTCTTGGAACTCCTCGGCAAGATCGAAGGCGCGGTCGCCGACGGCGTCGATCCGGAGATTCGCGATACGCTTGCTGCCGCGGACTTCCTGGAGAAGCTAAATGCGACTAGCAATCTCACGATCGAAGTGCCGGTCGACGATGCGGGACGCATCGTTCCCAAGGAAGGCGAGCATCCTGCTGTCCCGGTATTAGCGGCGTTTTATACGGCACTCGGCGTGCCCGTTGCGGTCAAATGGTTCACGACATACCCGCCCACGGAGCTCGGTCTATACACCGTCCACATGGACTTACCGCTGTTTGGTAAGGTGGAGTTCAAGCTCTGGGTCGTACCCAAAGGAGTGAAGGAGCTCGCCTCCGAATCCAATGAGTCTCTCGCAACCTGATACGTGCCCGTACTGCAAAGGCACGAAGAAAAGTCCGTCCGGGCAAACCTGCCAGGACTGTCGCGGCGTCGGCGAGGTGTGCAACCTCTGCCGACAACGCGACGGCGTCTGTGAATGTCCAGGCGGTGATCCGCCGACCTGTCCGCACTGCAAGAAGCTGATCTACGTGTGCAAGTGCTTTCTCGTGGGAGGAAAGTGATGGCAGCGGTTAAGGCCCGGCTTATGAAGATGTTTGTATGGGAGCGTCTCCGCCCGCTCCGCGATCACACCGACGGCGTACTCGTTGTACATGCCCCGGACCTCGAATCGACCTATGCGATCGTCCGACACGAATGTCGACGCCAGGAGTTCAGTAGGCTGGCGACCGACGAAATCATCGAGGCCATGCGGACTGAAGCACCCAGTATTTATCGTGGTCGTGCCGCCGTGATTCAGGGTGGTGGCGGTTGACGACTCACCTACGTCGAAAACCGACGAACCGGTATGCTTTGGCGGCTGCGGGGCTTCGGCCCCGCCGTCGCCTTTTCTTTAGCTATCAGGTGCAGCATGCCCGAAGGGATTCAGGTATTCCGCCGCGTCGCCGTCGACAACTTCATCGCCGGCACCCGTCGTATCTGGTGGCAGCTTGACCCGCGGTTCGATCCGCAGGGTGCCTGCTACTTCCAGCTGCAGCACAGCCACACCGGCACCCCGACGGCGGCCGACTGGACCAACGTCGGCGAACCGGCCCAGAACACGTATTACGCCGTCGACGACACCCGGCGACTTTTCGGCAAGACGCTCAATTCGTTCTACCGTGTGTCGATCACGACGGCGGCCGGCGACACCTACATCTCCCCGGTCGCCAACTGCTTCGGCGAGCTGCCCGACCAGGATTGGCTGCTCATGCAGGAGATCATCCGCAAAGAGAAGCTCCGTGGCGAGTTCGTCTCGATCGCCGGCACCCTGCTCAAGCGGATGCGGTACGGTGCCCGCTGCCCGCGGTGCCGCGACGAGCTGACCGAGGAGGTCACCGACGGGCATTGCGAAATCTGCAACGGGACCGGCTACCGCGTCGGCTATCACCCGGCGGTGCCTCTGTGCGTCGACAAATCGCTCGAGACGATCGCCGAAACCACCGACGGCGAGCTGCGCGGACCGGTCAACGACGAGGTCGTCCAGGGTCGCGTGATCGGCTTCCCGGTACCGCTGCAGAAAGAAGACATCTGGGTCGACGACACAGATCGCCGCTGGTACGTCGACCGGGTCGGGATCATCGCTGCCAAGCGGAGCATGCCGATCATCCTTGACGTCGTACTCAAGCTGTTGCCGTTCACCAACGCCGCCTACCGCATTCCGCTGTGCGGGCAGCCCCAGGAAGAAGACCTGCCGGATGCCGGCGACGGCTGCGTTACGGTCAATCACGACTTCGGCGGCACCGACGAGCTGCAGTACACGGCCGCCGGCAACCCGATCGAAGGTGCTACCGTTTTGGCGTTCCTGAAGTCGGTTTACGTCGCCAATTCCGGCCGTCCGCCGGGAACGCTAGCAGTCGCCTCGACGACCACCGACGCCAACGGCCGTTGGGTGCAATCGCTCCAGCTTAACCCGGGCACGTACACGATCGTCTTCCAGCGCGCCAGCGATTTCGGACCGGACCCTGTCGAGATCGTCGTCACGCGCGGTTTCGGAAGTTCGAGCAGCTCCCTGTCGGTCGACTGATCGGCATTGCTCGCCCGATGGTAAGTTCTTATTCTGTGGCCTGCGAAAGGGACGACCATGGCCAAACAACCAGAACCTGCCAAGCAGGCTAAGGAAGCGAAGCCCTGGAAGCCTCCGGTCGCGTTGCCGACGATCAGTCTCGTGCGGTACACGCCGGATTCGCGCCTAGTGCAGCGAGCGCTGGGCAACGTCAAGGAGGACGACGGTGACGTGCGGCAATCCGAACCCGGACGATGTTGAGGGTCTGTTTCCCGAGGGCTCGGCCCCGGAAAACCGTTTTCCCTCCGTCAGTTCGGTCTGTTCGATCGGAATGCGTCCGTACGTGATGACCGGCTTTCTCCGGCGGTTGCTCATCCAGCACTATGCCGATCCGGAATGCGTCGCCGATGTCGTCATGCGTACCCGATTCCAGGGTGCGAATGGCTGGAAGTCGGACACGTCGACCGGGCTGTACATCGAAAGCATCACGCGATGGCGATCCGAGCTGGCCGAAAACCGCCCCGGACTCGTCATCAAACGCAATGCGTGGCGGTGGGAACGAGTAACGATCGGTAGCCAAGCCGGCTCGGAATACGTGGAAGGCAAACGCCAGTTCCACGGCTTCTGGTACGGCAGCCACACGATTTTTGCTTTGGCCGACAAAGCGGCCGAAGCGGAGTTGCTCGCCAACGAAACGGTTGCGATGCTCTTGCAGTACAGTCCGCTCGTGACCGAGCAGATGGAGCTTCACCGCTTCATCCCGGTCGAGATCGGAGCTTTGGCCCAAGTCGAAGAGTCGACGAAGAACTACGCCGTACCGATCACGTTTGCCTACGTGGCCGAAGAAAACTGGATCCTGGAAACGCACGCTCCGCGGGTCAAGCGATTCATTTTCAAGCGGTCCGATCTGTTTTGACATAGTCCAGCATGGAGGCTGCGATGGCTAAGCCGCAAGCGAAAATCTTCCAAGAAGCGTCGATCGTGCCGGTGGAACTGGTCGATCCGTTGCGTCCGTTGGTGCTCGGCGGTCACGCCAACCTGCACCGGTACGCCGACGCCGAGGAAAAGGCGCTGATCGCCGTCGGTCAGTACGATCCGGAAGAAGACACCTGCTACGAATGGCCCGACCGTTCGGCCGGCGGGATCGTCGACCAGGATTACGCCAAGGTGTTCATCGACGACGCCTTGCTGATGTACCTCGAAGACCTCGTCGGCGGCGGCGCCGGCGTGGCTCCCGTCAGCGGTTACCCCAACCGCATCAGCTCCCCCACGCTCAAGTTCAAGACCAGCGGCGAATACGCCCGCAGCACCGTGCTCAAGGAGCGCGATGTCAAGGTCGGCGACGTGGTCTACCTCCGCGGTGTCTACGATCCGGAAGACACCTGCGAAGAAATCGAACTCTGGACCGAAGTCGCCGGTTTCGCGGCCGCCGTGGTCGACGGTACCGTCGGCGACGCGTCGTGGGACGACGCCAATGCGGAAACGCAATCCTCCTCGAGCTCGATCACGCAGATCGACGGCGTGGAAAACTGCATCACGGCCACGGTCGACGCCTCGGATTACGAAGGCCGGCCGAGCGGCGATGTCGAAGAAGAGTACACGATCACGGTCGTGAAGAGCTCGATCTCCGGCTGCGACGCGGCCCGCCTGCGGGTCATCAGCGCCAGCGGCAACGACGACCAAGACGAAGTCACGCCGTCCGCCTTCGGTGAAGAAACCGAAATCGGCACGCGCGGCCTCAAGGTCACGTTCAGCAACACGGGCGACGCCGACTGCTCGTCGGAAGCGTCCCTGTCGGACGTGGCTCCGACGGACTTCGTCGAAGGTCAATCGTGGCGCGTCGTGGTGCGGCAAGCCTTCGAACAGGTCTATGCCCTCTCCGGCGGCGACTACGACGGCGCCAAAGACGACACCTACATCGTCGAAGTCACCAAGGGCGGCGCCTGGGCCGACGGTCCGCAAATCACCGTCCGCACGACCAAGGGCCTGGACGTTTCCGGCCCGACCACGGTCACCAACTACGGCACCGAAGTGAACGTCGGCCGTAAGGGCGTGACGGTTTCGTTCTTCGGCAGCCAGGGCGGCGCGTCCGACCTGTCGATCGGTGACGATCCGGTTGCCGGTCTGCGGAAGGGCGACAAGTTCTACATCCCCGTCACCGCCCCGACCACGGGCAAGGTCGACACCCTCATCCTCAAGCACGATCTGCCGACGCGTCTGCGTACGGTCGTCGACCTCGATCTGCGCCTGTACATCAAGGCGAACATCGAGCTGCCGGAGAATCGCGAAAGCGACGCTCCGAACACGAATTGGTACACCGAAGAGACCCAAATCTGCCTGCAGGAAGGGGCTCTCGCGTACCACTCCTCGTGGACCGAAGACGGCGAACAGCTCCCGCTGCCGGTCAAGGGCGGCGCGCTCTACATCCAGTACCGCGAATGGTTGCAAGACTTGGTCGGCCAGCTGACCAGCTACGCCACCGTTTCGGACCTGGACGACGTCGCCGGTCCGCTCGATCCGGACAACCCGTTCAAGTACGGGCTTTACTACGCGTTGCTGAACTCCAGCCAGCGCGGCACCGAAGCCCGCGGCGCGGCGGTCAGCGATCCGGAAAACCTCGACGAATGGGTTGCGGCTCTCGAAGTCGTGGAAGGCAATCGCCAGTTCTACAACTTCGCGCCGATGACCTTCAGCAAGGAAATCCAAGACGCCGTTGTCGGCCAAGCCAACAACGAAAGCACGTCGACCGCCAACAACTTCAAGGGCGTGTTCCTCACGTTGCAAGGCGTCACCGCGGAAACGATCGTCGGTGCCGCGACCAGCTCGGACGGCGAGGAAGTGCTCGCCACGTTGGCCGACAACCCGACCGCCACCGGTACGCAGTACACGTTGCTGCAGGTGCCGGCCGGCAACGGCAAGTTCATCACCAACGGCGTGCGTCCGCGCGACACGGTCCGGTACCTGTTCGGCGACGACGGCTTCGGCAACGAGTCGTACACGTCGTTCGTGGTCGACAGCGTGCTCTCGGAAGATTCGCTGCTGCTCCTGAGCGGTCACGACGTGGCCATCTCGGTGGCGCAGAAGATCGAAATCGTGCACACGCTCAACAAGTCCGAACAAGCCGCCGCGATCGCCGCCAAGGCCCAAGCCTTCGGTAACTCGCGCGTCTGCGCTTGCTGGCCGGATGCGTTCGGTAACGGTGGTCGTAGCCTGCCCGGCTACTACCTCGCCGCGGCCGCCGCCGGTCTGGCCGGCAGCTCGGCTCCGCATCAACCGCTCAGCGGTGCCGCGGTCGCCGGCGTCGACGACCTGTCGAAGAGCTTCGGCTACTTCAACAACGCCCAGCTCAACACGATGGACGAGTCGGGCGTCTTCATCTTCGCCGAAGACGAAGACGGCACGCCGCAGGTCCGCCACGGCGTGACGACCGACACGACCAGCTTGAGCAAGCGGGAAGAATCGATGCGTCGTAACTACGACGCGATCTCGCTGTTCTTCTACAACCGCGTCAAGCAGTACGCGGGCAAGGTCAACAACACGCCGACGTTCCACAGCAAGCTGCGCTGGGAGCTGAAGGATGCAATCAGCTTCCTGAAGCAAAGCAACTTCACGGAAGACCTCGGCGGTCAGCTGATCGACGGCACGATCACGGTGCTCCAACCGCACCCGATCCTCGCCGACACGCTCGAAGTGTACATCACGCTCGAACTGCCGGCTCCGGCCAACCAGATCGAAATCCACCTCGTGATCTAGGACGACGTCCGTAGCGTAATTCACCAATCACGCCGCGGCCGACGCCGAGGCACCGGACTGACAAGGAGGTCAGCGCATGGCTCCCGTAATGCAACCCCGCCAGAACTGGAACGGTTCGTTCCGTGCCGACTTGCTCGAGCTGCGGCTCGGACAAATCACGACCGGCATGCTGGCGCAGAGCGTGAACTTCAACTACTCGCAGCAGGTCACCATGCTGCACGAAGTGGGATCGACGAACGTGTACTACGTCGCCGGTCACGCTCAAGGGCAGGCCAACCTGTCCCGCGTGCTTGGTCCCGGCGCTTCGGTGGCGACGTTCATGTCGGCGTTCGGCAACGTCTGCTCGCCGAAGAACATCGATTTCCACGCCCGCGGCGGCTGTAAGGCCGGCGCCAACGGCGGCGGCGGAAACGGTCCGCTTACGCAGGCAGTCGAATACACCCTCGAATACGCCGTGCTCACCTCGGTGGGTACGAGCGTCGATTCGCAGTCGATCGTCGTGCAGGAGCAATTCGGGTTGATGTTCGCCAACCTGGATGTAGCCTAGTCCGCCGTGAGACATTGGCTGAATAGCCAATAAGTCGGCGGTCGAGTGCCTCCTTCTCGGCCGCCGGCTTTTATTTCAGGTGCGGTGAATGTTCTACCTTAACGACTTAGCCGCACGGCAACTCTTCCAGCAGTTCACCGAACGCCCGATTGAACGGGGCGAGAATCAGCAGCGTCCACACTCCGACGTGTTCGGGCTGGGACGGGGTGAACAGCTTCAATTCGGTCGACGCTTCCACATCAGCGTCGGCGTCATCGATGACTACTCGGCCCACACGTACTGCTATCGGATTCGTCCGTCGGACGGGATGGGCGGACCGCTCTTAGCCGTCGGCCTCTCGCAAACGGCCTTCGGCGCGTTCGGCGCCAAAGACGTCGGCATGTACACGCCGGGCACGACGGTGATCGTGCTCAAGCTCGCCCCGTCGTACGGGCTGATCCTGGGGGCTCTCCCGTTCCCGGCTTACGATCCGCGGCGGTGCCTCTCGGACCAGCTTTCGTACGCCACCCGCACCCGCGTCGACGCCACGCACCGTAAGCCACTGCTCGTCGGCAACCAACGCAACGCGATCAACTGGGTCGCCAACCGCCCCTTCGACATGGTCCCCGGCTCGCACGGCTGGATCACGGCGACGGGTATGCGTGTGTTCCTGACCGACTTCATGGCCCAGCTCGGCTCCGGCGCCGCCTGCGGCGTCACGGCCTTCTACAAGTCGCTGCGGCTGCGGTTGGCCGGCTACAACCTGGAACAATGGTCCGCCTGCCGCGAACACTTCAGCGGCAACGATCAGGAAGAGCTGCTCGACTGGACCGGCATCGCCGTCTACCCCTGGGAGCAGATGGGTCTGTTCTCCAAGGGCGACCCGCGGCGCGAGCTGAGCCCCGAGCAATTCCAGAAGTCACAACCGTGGTACGCCGTCTGGGAGCCGAAATCGGATAAACAGCGACCGTTCCATCGGATCCAAGAATTCCAAGGTTATCTGGGCCAGGGTGGATACCGCGTGCTCGCGGCCCCGCCACAGTCGCCGCCGGAACAGATGGAGTACGAGGTTCAGCACAAGCTGCCCGGCCTCGCCGCCGACTTCACGACGTTGGCCGGCGACCGCGTGATCATGGCAGCCCGCAGCATTTCGCACATCAAGCGGATTCTCATTCCCACACCCGATCGACAGATCAAGCCGGAAGACAGTCGCGGGGATAATCCCGAGAACTATCGCCATTCCGGGCTTTTGGGCGGCGGAACGGCACACGAGGTCCGCACGATGCCGGCTAACGTCGACAAGATGGTTGCCGGCGTGCTCGACATGCACGCCTACCTGTGCAACTGGTCGGCGCTGCATCCGTTCGCCTATCACGCCAAAGATTGGTACGTACCCGAAGAAGGGGACATGGACCTGGGCGTCGCCCAGTACAAGTTCCCGTACACCGATCTGGCGACGCAGAATCTGCTCGATCCGCCGAGCTCGAAGTCGATCAAAGTCGATGATCGGTACGGCAGCGTCAGCCTCTACCACACCACGAGCCAAATCACCCAGTTGCCCGACGGCAGCATCACGATCGGCGACGGTTATGGGTCCGAAATTCGCATGAGCCGCGGCGACATCACGATCTCCGCCGCCGGCAATATCTGGCTCAAGGCCGGGCGTGACGTCATTCGCTGGGCCGGTTGGGACGACATCTGCCGTGCCCAGAACTCGGTCGACATTTCGGCCACCAAGCACGACGTGCGGATCAAGGCCGGGAAGAACGTCCAGGTCTTGGCCGATCAGGGCGGGCTGCTCCTCGAGAGCAAGGCGACGAAGAGCGAGCACGACTATTCCAAGACGGGCGAGCAGGTTGTGGCCGGCGGCATTATGCTGCGGGCCGCAACCTCGGAAGTCACCGCGCACGGCGCCGGCGTCTATCTGCGCACGGGCTCGGAAGACGGCAACGTCACGCCGGGGCCGATCGTACTCGACGCCCACCGGGGTAAGGCGAGCGTGGTCGTGCACGCACGGACGTTCGATCACTATCTGCAGACGTCGCTGTCGTATTACTTCGGTGAGAACGGCACGGTCTCCGAGGCGGGTCGTCTCACCCGTGCAGGGCTGAACGTGAAGGGGCGTCTCTACGCCGATCAGGGCCTTGCCTCGGGCGGCGCGCTACTGGTCAACGGTGCCGTGGCTTCGACCGGAGCCATCTTGGCGGCGACTGGTAGTCCGTTTGTCGGCGAGCTGTCGGGTAATGCCCTGGCGGCGATTGAACAGTCGCTGCAGCAACTCGAAGAGCAGGTCGTCACGCAGTACCCGCAGGACGGTCAAGAAGCCTACCGCACCAACCTGGAACAACGGTTCTACGAGACCAATAAGGCCGGCAACGACACCGTGCTCAAACAGGCCGGTTTCAGCTTCCGCGGCGTCGACGAATACCGTGCGAGCGGGTTCAAAGGCTACGAAGATCGCTGGCAGCAACTGGCCCGATTGGGCAGCCTAACGCTGCCGAAATGGGAGGAAGTGCCGGTTCGCACCGACGTCGACCCGAAAACTTATCCGTATCCGGGTCGTGGTGCTTACGAGGAAGATTGTTATTATGAACAGGACTTGGCACTGTTCGATGTCGCGTCAGGGATGAACAAGCCGCGAGGTACCGGGTACACCGCCGAATACGGCGAAGAGAAAGCCGCCTCGCTGCAGCAGTATGGGGTCGTCGCCCAGGCGACCTAAACATCATAGGGAGATGATGATGGCACTCCGTCCGAGTTTCGTGAAGCGGCCCGTCGCGACCGCCCCGCAGAGCGGTCCTGTCCGTGGTCCGGAGGCCCCGCCGCTCCGCTCCGGTCAGCTCTACATCAGCAACGACGTTGCCAAAGAGTTGGAAATCTTCGGTCGCAAACCGGACGATCCGGTGCCGGAAGGCTTGGCGGCGGTGATCGCCGACGTCCGCAAGCGATACACCGAAGCCCAAGCTGAAGTCGCCGCCGTCGGACAGAAGCCGCGTATCGGTCCGGTGAAGAGCATCAGCCTCAAAGACTTGCCGGATGCGGCCAAGCAAGAAATCCAAGACTATCTCGATAAGGCGGTACCGCTCCTCAAGGCGGCCGAAGCCCGCGCGTCACAGCCGACGATGGTGCCGGAGAACGCCACGCCGCAAGTGCGTGAAGCGCTCGAACGCTACGAACAGAACGCCCCGCTCGTCACGATCGAAGACGATGACGAGCCGCCGGCGAAGGAAGAGCCGGCAAAGGCTCAAGAGCCGGCGGTCGAAGAACCGAAACAAGATCCCATCTGTCCGCAGTGCGGTTACGACTGTCGCGTACCGTTCGACGTCGAGATCACACCCGAAGACACGATGGCCCACATCGCGGCGATCCTCGACCCGTCTCCGACGGCGCGATTCCGCAAGACGGCCAAGCTGTTCGACGGCAAGATGATTGTCGTCTTCCGCAGCCTGACGACGAAGGAAGGCGTCGCCGCGCGTAAGCAGACCCGCAAAGACGTGATCGACGGCAAGATCATGGGCGAGGCGGAATACTACATGAATTACATGGAGTACCGCTTGGCGATGAGCGTCGAATCGCTGCTCGACGACAAGGGTACGCCGATCGTCGAAATCCCACCGCTGGCAGAGCTGGCGAAAGACTGCCCCGAGGGGACCGACCTGCTGCCGTGGCTCGTCGAGTGGATGGACGAGAACTGCTATGACGACGAATCGCTCAAACGGTCCATCGGCAAGCATCATCGGACCTTCCAACACTTGGTCGAGGCCCTGGAAGCACAGGAAGCCGACCCAAATTTTTGTCGCGGGATCGCAACGCAGCCTTAATGGTGCGGGCGGCGACGTCCGGCGCCTTTAACTTCGCCGGACACGATCCCTTCGATATCTGGTGGTGGAAGCGCCTTCGGTGGACCCTTGACGAACTGGTCCGCCGCAACAATTTCGAGTATTACTCTTGCGAGCAGAGTCACCACACGGCCCTACTTGCTAGCAGCCGTGTAGACCCTGCGGACTGGGAGAAAACACAGCAGCAATGCCTGGACCTACTCGGGAAGATGCACGGAGTGCTCTTTCCATGGTTGCACGGCGGGGAAACCGGCATCACGAGCACGGAGGCAAATCGACTCGAACAGCTGTGGCAAGAACACTTTAGCGGCGAAGACGCGCAGAAGCGGATCGCCGAAGGTATTGCCCACATGCAGCAGCTGGCCGCGTCGTAAATATCATGGCAACCGCGTTCCCCGTCGGACCGTCGATGTACGACGCGCCCCCACCCAATTACTCGCCTCTCGGCGGGAACGTGGACGGCGGGGCGGCCATGCTCGCTTCGGTACTGTTACCGATACTGCAGATGCAGATGGCCAAGCACGGAATGGTGCCAGCGCAGTTTCTGCCGCAGCAGAACATGTACGACCAGCTGGCTGCCCGCCGATTCATGGAAGGGCAGACGCTTGCAATGCAGCACGGAGCAAAGCGGGACGCCCAGACGTACCAAGAGTTCTTTCGCGGTGCATACACAACGCTTGGACTCGACCCAAACAGCGACCGCAGTAAAGACCAAATTAAACGTATGACCGGCGACTTGGCCGGAATCGCGCCGTTTCTGGCCGCGTTCATGCCCGAGTCGTTCGACGCCATGCACGGCCGCCGTGGTAGCGCGTTGGTGATGGCCCAGGCCATGCACCGCGCCGGTCAGCAGGTGATCGATCCGACCACCGGCCGCATGGGTATGCGAGGCGAGACGGCCGGTAAGATGACCCAGCAAATCTTCGATTCGCTGTACGGCCCCGGTGCGACGGTCGAGGCGATGAAGGGCATTTCGGCAGGCGGCGCCGGCGCGCTCTACGAAGAGCTTGTCCGTCGCGGCATGACGGATCGTTCGATCGGCACCATGCGGACCGGCGGGACGCCGGGGGCATGGGGCAGTACGCCGGCACGCGAAGAGATGCTGATCGCCCATGACGCCAGTAAAGCCGCCGCACGCATCAAGAGCATGGCCGGCGCCGTATCGGCAATGAAGGACATCTTTGGTGAGTCGGGCAATGCCAATGCACCGATGGCCCAACTGATGCAAGCCCTCGACCAGCTCACCCAGGGCGGGCTGGCGACCATGGCTCCCGGCAAGATTGAGCAGATGCTCCGCCGGACCAAATATCTCGCTAAGTCGGCCGGCGTCACGATGGAAGCCGTCATGGGGCTGACGGCCGGCGGCGCCGCCACGGCCGACCGGCTCGGCGTCGATCGGATGTTCGTGCCGCAGATGTTGCAGCAAACGCTGGCATTCGGTGCCGGTCTTAACGCTACCGGCCTGCTGTCCGATCCGGCCTGGGGTGCTTCCAACAAAGAAAAGCTGTCGCTGATGCATCAACAGCTCGGTCTGTCGGCCGCAGCAAGCCCGAACATCAATCGCATCAACGCCTTGCTACGCATGAGCGATCAGGACCTGATCGACACGTCGACGCCGCAAGGTAAGCGTCTAGCCGCCCTGGCCGCAGCCGCGCGACGCGGCGACAGTGCCGCGCTGGCAGGTTCCGAGGTTACCGACGACGTCGCCTTCCGCAAATTGGCGGAAGGTGCCGGCATGAACGGCTACGTCTTCCAGTCGATCCTCGGTGCCCGCGACGCCAATCAGGAGTTCGGCTTCAAGCACAATACGGGCAAGCTCGGTCTGGGCATGCAGTACGCCACCGACGTCACGCCGGCGGTGCGGGCTTCGTTCGGCAATCAGGTGCTCGGTATTCTGAACCAGAACGGCGTTGCCGACGCCCAGAAGATTTCCGACAAGGTCGGTGACCGCGTCGCTAAAGCACTCCGTAACGACGCCACTATCCGGCTGATGGCCGATCCGAAGTCGCGGGCCAAGGAACTTGGCCGCATCATGAAGGATGCAACCAAAGCCGAGCTGATGGCGTCGGGCATGGGCGAGGCGACAGCCGACAGGATCGCCGGAGAACAGGCGATGCGTGCCGCGGGCGAAGCCGGTTGGGGCAGCTTCGACGCCTACCAACGTCGTTTCGGCCGCGGCGGTATCGATACGCTGCGAATTTATGCTCCAGCGACGATGGCAGCCGCCAACCGTGCCGAACAAGACGCCATGTCGGACGCCAACATGTCGGCCGCTTTGGCAGGCATGGGTAGCGGCGGTCCGATGCGTAACTTCATCGACGCAATCCGCGAAGCTGATCCGAACACCAACGCCGAAGAGATCCTGCTCAAGGTCTTCGGCGGTACGAAAATGAAGTTCAACGGGAAAACGACTTCGATCGCACAGGCTTACGTTGCCGCCAACAAGATGCACGCATCAGCAGCCCGTGGTGCCGACGGACGTCTTACGGAAGACGGGGTCAAGCAGCAGGAGCGGGCCAATGCGATCCTCAAAGCATTGACCGACGGCAAAATCAGCGAAGAGCAGGTCGCCGAATTGGCGGCCGGTGATCCGCTGCTCGGGCAGGCTATGCGCGATGCCGCGAAGCTGGGCGGTTTCGGCGGTGCGTTACGAGAAATCGGCATTGATCCGAACGCGGCTCCGGAAGCCTTCCTCAGCGATGCAGAGCTCAGCAAGGTGATGCCGGCCGAGGTCGTACAAGAAGAGCTAACCAAGCTGGTCGGCGGCGGGGGAACGATCAAAGAAGCCATGGCGTCAGTCGTCTCGGGCGAACGCTCGGTGATCGGTGCCCGCGCGCTGCGTAGCCGGTCGGCGTTGCTCAAACTGGCTCGCGACAAGGGGCTCCTCAAGGGCGAAGGCGTCGGCGCCGAGCGGGCTGCTATCGAAGCTCTAATGGGTGCCAGCGATCTGTCGACCGAAGAACGTGATATCGTCGCCCGCAACCGCGACGATTACAGCGTGATCTCCGATCTCGGCACGGAATCTCTCGACTCAGCTCAAGAAATTCGCGAGCGTTTCGGAGCCAAGCTGCAGGATCGTGCCGGGCAGACAAAGCTCACCGGTACGCTCACGCTGCTCGGTCTGGATAAAGTCCTGTTGGCGGCGACGTCCGGCGGCAACGTCGGCGACGCAGCGTTACCCCCGACACCAACCACGTAGGAGAAAACATGGCAGCAGTATTCTCCATGAAAGTGGGTCAAGTCGGCCGCATCTCGCCGCGGACACGCGCCGTCGTCGACTTCGCCATCGATTTCGAAGACAGCCGCTCCGGGACGTACATCGTCACGTCCGTCGGCGTCCGCCAAGGCGTCAACGCTCAGTTCTCGCTGGCGTTTGACGAATCGGTCTACACGTACGTTTTCGGTGACCGGCCGGGCGATCTGATCATCAGCGGTTTGGCCTTCCTGGAAGCCTGCGGCCCCGACGGCGGAGCAGTGTCAGGTGTCGGTAACGTGCTGGACTATTACAACCAGAACAAGGCCTCGAATCGGCAGACGGTCGTACTCATCAAGTTTGGTCCGACGACGTTCCAGGCCCGGCTGATCGACTGCAATCTGGAAATGCTCCGACCCGAACAAGGTGCCGCCCAGTTCACGCTGGCCTTCAAGCTGATGCCGTCGCGGACTCGCAAGAATCCGAACGCCGGTCTTCTCGCCCAGGATAGCGGTGCTGCCAACCGTGCCACCGCCGCGGTCAGCTCCATCGCATAGGTGAGCCATGATCAATCACGCCCGCACGCTGCTGATGAACGTCGACGGACCGTCGCGACTCACCGAAATCGGTGAGGAGTTCATTCCGCGCGAGTATCGCACGGTGACCCTGCCGCCGGAGCTGTTGGCCGTCCGCAGCGTACTGTTCGGCAGCAATCCCGACCGGCTCTATCTCAACTACCGCACCCGTCAGCTGATCGGTTTGCTCCATTCGACCGAGTTGCAGGAACACATACTGGCGCTCGACCCGCGGATCACATACTGGCCCGACACGCAGGCCCGTTTGTTCAATGCCTCGTTCGCCCCGGTTGCCTCCTGGCACGCCGGTCCGGACCTGCCTGTGAGCTTCCTGGGCGAGAACCTTGCCGACGATTACATCGGCGTCGCGCGGCACAGCTGGTTGTTGACGTTTGAGGTCGAGAACATCGCCAACGTGCAGCGGACCAAGCAGCCGCGCACGGCCGTCCAAGTCACCTTCTCGACCGGTAACGGTCTGACGTCGGTAATCCCGCTGCACGGCAGCCGGTTGTCGATCCGGATCGGCACCGGCGGTCCGACGATCGGCGCCGAGGGTCTGCTGGGTATGAAGCTGGTCATCAGCACGCTGGCCCGTCCGTCGACGGACCTGGGAACGCTGATCGCCACGCTGGAACAGTCGCTCGACCGCACCATGCTCAACCGCGTATTCCACGGCGACCCGGGCGGCGATCCGAAATACGAAATGGTCGCTTATAGCGAACATCCGACGGGACTCACGGAGCCGATGGCGACTTTCCGTCAGCTGTGGGAACACCACCCGTTGGCGGCTTACCGGCTGGGCGGTCTACTGCTGGCTGTCATCTACCGCACCGAAAAACTGCGAGCCGGCAAATGAGCGACGAGAAGTCCGTAGGCATCAAACCGATCGTCAGTGCCATCATCGGTGACATCGAATTCAACGACGTCATCGACTGTACGGCGACGCACGATCTGAACGGCATTCCCCAGTGTTCGATCACTGTCGCCATGGGCCGCGATCCCGACGACGCGCCGGCGACGATCCACGCGGCGATCGACAAGCTGAAGCCGGGAACGAAAGCCTTCGTCTACAGCCGCTTCGAAGACCGTGGCGCAATCAACATGCGCGACTCGCTGGTCGGGAAGTCGTTCATGTCGTTCGAGGGTCGCTACGTCGGCCTCAGTTTCTCGCGATCCGGCAACACCGTCGGCATCAAGCTGCACTTCGTCCACTGGCTCAACGATTTCAACACGACGTCGGCAACGAATTCCAACTTCTTTCCAGGCAGTCCGTATAACGCCCAGGTGGCGGCCGTCGTGCCGGCCGGCAGCGGTGGTACGGCCGGTAGCTGGACGCAGATCGTGCCCACCTTCGTCAACGAGATGGCAAACAGGCTGCAGGATGACGCCTGGGTCAAAGTGCTGCACCCCTGGCTCAAGTTCCTGGCCGAACAGAACCGTCTCGAAGTCGATAACTCGCTGCTGAAGAACAAGGCCAAGCGGAACGGCAACGCGACTGCACTGGCGGCACTCGAGCGGATGATCAATTTCTCGGCCAAGAGCAATTACAAAGCGTTGAAACTCCGTTTCCATGGCGCCGATACGACGACGATCGGTGACTGTCTGGCAGCGGCACTAACGCAAGTCAGCGTCGAATCGTGGCAACACAGTACGCTTTGGGGCAAGCTGGTCAGCGAATGGGCGCCCCTGATGATGTTGTCGATCGTGCCGCGCGTAACCGACGCGATTCCGATCCCCTGCATCTGCCCGATCAAGACGCCGTTCACGACCATTCGGAGCAACGAGTATTTCCAGATCGGCCGCGTCGCCGAACAGACGCAAGTGCTGCTGGGTGTCGGCATCATGCACGGCGCAACCTCGTCGACCGGTGCCGACGGCGTCGGCGGTACGGAAGTCGCCAATCCGCAGTTTCTCAGCAATCTCGCCGGCTGGTATCCGCCCCAGGCGTCGAGCGACGACGACGAGAACGGCGTGATCATGATCAAGAACCCGCCGCACTGGCTTACCAGCAATGTCGAGTACAGTCGCTTCGCCGTGTCGACGGCCGGTGCCGACGGTCAGCCGATCGGCGGTGTCATGGCTCCCGGCGTCGGAGCGGCGCCCGGCGGCCGTAATCCGGCTGCCGGAGCTGCTACCACCGGGTCGTTCCTTGATGAGTATGCCCGCCACTGGTTTGCGGCCGAATCGATCCGCGGCCGCACGGCGGAACTCGCCGGCAAGCTGCGTTTTGATATCGCGCCGGGCTCACAAGTGCGGATCGAGGGCAAAGGCGAAGCCTTCGTTGAGGGCGACAAGACGGCCGTGCCGTTGCATGCCGTCGTGATGCGGGTGTCGTACACCATGAACTGCCAGACGCTAGCCGCCGGTACCTCGTTCTCCCTTGCTCATATCCGGACCGAGGCCGAGAATGACGCCGCGCTGTTCGTCGTCGAGCAGCCGCCGCTCTATCAGGATGCTTGGCTCGGTGGTCCTCTCGTGGACGACGTCGTCTAATGCCAGACCTCAAAATCGAACCCGAGTTCGCGGACACGTGGACCGCGTGGAAAAACGACCCGACGCCGGTCAACAGCTCGGCGTTGCTGGGGAAGGTCCAGCCCATTTTTGACACGACACTGCGGCATTACGGGGGCGGTAACGCCAGCCCCACGCTGCGGAGCCGCGCGAAACTGCTAGCACTCGACGCCTTCAAGACTTACGACCCAGCCAAGGGGAAGCTCAAGACGCATCTGTACAGCCACATGCAGGGGCTGCAGCGGTACGCCGCACGGGAGCAGAACATCATCAGCCTACCCGAACGGGTCGCTCTCGACCATGCCCACATGATCGAGTCGCAGACCGTGCTCCGCGATCGTCTCGGTCGCGATCCGTCGGACGCCGAGATCAGCGATTACACCGGCCTGTCGGCTAAGCGCCTGCAATACATTCGGCAGTCTCACGTCCCCGTTTCGGAAGGAGCGGCCTCCGTGATCGACGAAGAGGGCGACATGAGCGATCCGGCCGTCAGCATTCCCGGCAGCCGCAACACGGCCTGGGAGACCTTCGTGTACCACGACCTCGGCCAGACCGACAAACTGATCATGGACTACGTGCTGGGACGCAACGGTCGCCCCCGGCTGCCGACGAACAAGATCGCTCAACGGCTCGGCATTACGCCCAGTGCCGTTAGCCAACGCACGGCGAAGATCCAACAACTGCTCGACATGCGGGATCGGATGAAAATCCTCTGATGGCTAAGAAAAAGGGTCGCGTTCACCAACCGTTCCAGAAGCGCGTCTCGCAGCTGCGTAAAGCAGCCGCGAAGACGGCGGACGCGCTGCGCGGCGAGGGGCAACGCGACTGGAACGTGCCGGAGGAGCTGCAGGGTAAGGCCCTGACCGACGTCCCGGCCCTGCACGAGCCGGCCTTCAACCGCGACGAGATCAACTCCAACTACGAAGAGTGCCTCGCCAGCACCGCCGATCCGGGCACGGGCGGCGACTTGTCGGGTCTCAAAACGCAGATCGACTTCATGTCCGCCGAAGAACAGGCGTTCCGCGAGGAGCACTGCGGCATCGTGCGGGCCTTCGTGCATGGGCACGCCCGTCTCTTCGGCCACGGTAAGGCAGAGAGTGTCTTCGACGCCGTCGCCAAGCAAGCCACCGATCTGATCGCCGCCGGCGCCGGAGGGACCGCATGAGCGTAGCCGAATACAAAGGCCGACGATACGACGTGCTGGCACTCCAGGGAGCCAAACCGCGCGGCGAAGCGTTGCTGCAGCAGCAACTCTTCAGCGAGGTCAGCTACGGCGAAATCTGCACCGGCATCCAGAAGCTATCACAGCGTTTCGTCATGGAATTCTGCACGATCAGCGGCAGCATGCCGTTTGCGCGTGACCGCGGTTGTCGCTTTATGCGGGAGTTCTATAACGGCCGCTTGCGAACCGAAGGTCAAATTCGTACGGTGTTCGGGTTCTCGGAGGTCGAAATCGGGCGCAATCTGCGGGCCGAGGAAGACGACACGATGCCCGACGACGAGCGTTACGACTTCGCAGAATTGCTGGGTGTTGCTATCGTGCCGAACCTCATCCGGATCGACATCGGCGTCGTCAGCCTTGCCGGCTCGAACCGTAGCGTGATCCTGCCGCTGCCGTACACCGTGTAGGAGGCGAGATGCCTATCCAAATCACCAGCCTGGATCAGCTCGACGAAGCCAAGATCACCCAGCTTTTCGAAGAAGCCTCGGCCATGCTGCGCGAGCAGCATCCCGAGATCGAGCTGACCCGCGGCCCGTTCCGCGATCTGGTGCTCTACTTCTCGTCGGTCTTCAGCGGCGTCAATCAGGCGAATATCGACCTGCTGCGGCAGTCGTACAGCCTCAAAGCCATCTCGGAGAATCCGCTGCTGGCCGACGACGAGCTGGTCGACCACGTGCTCTCGAACCATCTGACGACCCGGCAAGCCGGTGTGGCCGCCGTGGGCGAAGTCACGATTATCGTGTCGGCCGAAGCTCCAACCGTCATCCCGGCCGATATGGCGTTCACCGCCAACGGGCGTACCTACCGTCCCGGAGCCGTCTACACCGGCCGTCCGTCGGGTTCGCCGCTCGGTACCAACGATCGGGCGTTGACGGACCTGGGCGACGGAACCTACTCCTTCACGATCCCGCTGACCGACGATGAAGTCGGTGCCGCCGGCAACATCCGCCGCGGCACCCAGATGACGCCGACGGCGTTGCCGGAGAACTTCGTACGGGCCTTTGCCGGCGCAGACTTCACGGGCGGCTTCGATACGGAGCTGAATGCCGAGCTGGTGACCAAGCTGCAAGAGAACATTGCCGCCAAGAGCATGGGCGGACAGGCCAACTGGGCGGGCCTTATCAAGAGCCAGCCGGCTTTCGCGCGGACGGTGAACTATTCGGTTATCGGCTTCGGTGATCCGGAACAACACCGCGATCAGCACACGATCTTTCCGGGCTCGCTCGGCGGTCGCGTCGACATCTATGCCCGTACGGCCCTGCTCCCGGTTTCGCATCGCCTGCGGGTCACGGCGACGCTGGTCGACATCGTGGCCGACGGCAGCATCTGGCAGTTCACGCTTGATCGCAACGACGCTCCGGGGTTCTACCTCGTCGAGCGTGCGCTGCGGTTGGATGCCGGCGATGAGCCGGGCTACGAGATCATCGAAGACCATCGCGGCTTCGACATGAGCCGCACCGACGACGTGCCGTACTTTGCGCCGGACGTCATCAATGCTCAAGAGGCGGCCTTCACCCGTTACCAGACGGCGGTCATGAAGTTCCTCGACACCGAGAAGCGGACAACCGATCTCACCGTCGGCGACACCGCCGAGTACGACATTGATGTACTGACCATGCCGCAGATCGACGAGCTGCAGGAGTTCTGCAGCTCTCGCAGCGTGCGGCCGCGGGCCTGCGACGTGCTGGTCCGTGCTCCGATCCCCTGCTTCACCAGTGCATCATTCCAGGTTCGCCGCGGTGCCGGCGAAGCCATGCCGGACGTCGCCTCAATGAAGTCGGCAATCGCCGCGGCCGTCAACGGGCTGGGTTTCATCGGTCAGCTGCATGCCGCCACGCTCATCGACGTGGCGTACAACTTCCTGACCGGTAATCAGGCCGTCGGCCGCGTACAGATGTTCGGCAAAATCCTGACCCCGGGTCAGACTTACATGTTCGTCCGCGCGACCGACGTTCTGACGATTCCGGATGCTCCGCAGCAGTCTGTTACTGGTAACACGACCATGTTCATTCTGGACCCGGAAGACATCGACATCGATGTTGTCCAGGCCGGCTACACTGAGAACTAATGGCCTATCAATACCCCGGCAATGACTTCGATCGCCCGAAACGGATGATGAGTGCCTTGGGTTCCTTCTGGACCCGCACCTTCACCCGGCCGGAGCAGGTCCGTAGTTACGTGACGGCCAAGTGTCAGCTCGAAAGCCAGACCTATCTCGACGTGCTGGAAGCCGTGGCCAGCCTCTCACGGTTTTCGGTGCCGCTATTCCACAAAGATCAGTGGTACCTGCTCGTGCTCCGCGAATCGGAGATGAACAACGCCGCGTTGACGATGCGGAAATACAACGAAGACGGTGTGGCGTACGACGGGACGAACACATACGACGCACCGGTCGTCCGCGAACACTTCCGGTTCGCCGTAGACTCGACGTTGGTCGCCGCGCCGTACCTGATGAACCGCCTGACGAGCCCGTCGGTCGTCATGACCGACGCCGTCGATTACACGCTGGCGGACGGTGTGCTGACGTTGCGGGAAAACCCGTTCCTCAACCCGCTGCTGCCGATCCGTCCGGTCTACGAGAACGGCGAAATCGTCGATCAGGAGGTTGCGCTGTGGGTCTTCCGCGGCGACTTCGACTGGAAGCACGTTTACACGCACTTCGGCTACGTGCTGAACATTTACCTCAAGAGCAGCAAGAACTATCGCGATTTCGTGAACGCGATCTTTGATGCGTTGGTCGCCGGCAGCCCCAGCGGTTCGCTCGATCTGGCGTTCAGTGCTATCTTGGACGTGCCGTTGGTGGAAGAAACCGTCGAAACCGTTGAAGAGATTATCCATGGGTGCGACCGACTGCAGCTCATTACCGATCGACACGTCTACACGTACAACGCTGCTGCCGTACCTCGTGTTGCCGTGGGACAGGTCGTCTACGCGGGCGATCCCCTCACCGATGCTCTGGAAATCCATGAGTTTGGATCAGGTGTTGTCCCCGCTGAGCTCCAACAACTCGCCCTCGGTCGCGGCTACCTGCTGAACTGCTTCTACGGCGACATCGTCTTCGAGAATCGAGACGTCGCCCTGCAGGTCGATGCCGAGCATATCTCGGGATTCACGTACGTCAGTTTCCCGCTCGGCGGCTTTCCGGCCGACGTCGAGAAGTTCTTCGACGAAATGCACGAACGCGGCATCCGCGCGGTCGACCAGTTCGACGCTACCAACCCCTGCGATCAGATTCGTATGGGGACGCTGGCCCATTTGCTCGATACGCGGACCAACCGCCCCGACGAACCGACGGCCGACCATCTGCCGAGCACGATCAATCCGCTGCAGTTCCTGATCGCCAACGTCCTGCGGAATAACGCGTACCTCGTCCGCATCCGGGCAGGCGCCCTGGGACGCAACAAACTCGGCCTATACAATGTCCGCCACCTGAAACGGCTGCTACCACCGCATACGGCGGTGTTTATTGCAGTGGAGCTGCCGGCGCAATCGGATACCATAACGGCCGCCGCGATCAGTGAGCAGATCACGCATCTGCAAGGGCTGGCGCCGCAGGCAGATACGATCTCGTCGGCACAGCTCTCGGAACGGATCACCGTCCGGCTGGTCTCCGGCACCTGTCAATGAGGACGCCATGAAGAGCAAGGAAGCTGTGGCCCGCCGGCAACTGGCGGGCCGGATCACGGTCTGGGACGTCGACGAGAAGACGGGGCTCCGGCTCCCGTTGCCGCGTTTCAGCCAGCCGAATCAGATTCAGGCCAGCTGGGGGCATATCGCCGCCCGGCAGATCGGTTTCAAGCGTCCCGTCGGGGCTCTCGACTACTCGCTCAGCGCAATGTACTTCGAGTTCGAGAACGTCGCCGATCCGGACGACGTCATCACGCCGCCCGACTACGGGGAAGACGAAGGGATCGAGTATTACGACGACCTCGTCGGTTCGGCCACCAAAGACTTTCTGCGGATTCCACTTACGACCGAGCCGACGCTTGGCATCGAGTCGGACTTCGACATTTTCACTGCGGGCCTGAGCGGCAATAAGCTGACGTTCCATGCTCAAACCGCCGGCTTGGTCGGCGTCAACGGCAAGGAATTCAGCAGCGACGCCAACAGCAAGATTTACGGCGTGGCCCTGGTTGCCGCACCGGTCTTGAACGACCGCACCAAGGATGAAATCTTTGCCCGTACGTACTTCCAGACCGACGAGCAGGTCGTGAAGGCGTTGTCGCACCAAGCCTCAATTGATTGGGACGTGGTCTTTGGAGTTTGACATGAAATCGTGTAGCACCTGCAAAACGCTCAAAGTGCTGGACGATTTTCCGCGATCCCGGAATACGGTTGATGGTCGACATAACTGCTGCAAGGCGTGCGAGAAAGTTCGGCGAGACAAAAACCGCAACCAGATCAATTCGCAGAAACGGCAGCATTACCGAGACAATAAGCCCAAAATCTTAGCTAAGGCTAAGGTCCGCTATCACACAGATATCGAAGCCGGTAGGCAACGCGCACGCAAGTACAGTCGATCTGCAAAATCACGAACATGGCGGCAGCAAAACTGGCAGAAAAATCGACCTAAATTGCTAGCGTACCAACGCCGGCGAAAACGACAGAACCCGCAACAGTTTGCAGAGTACGAAGCCCGTCGACGTGCCAAGATCAAGGGGGCAACCGTTATCGAACAAATTTCGCGTCGTGAAATCTATGACGCGAACAATGGCTGCTGCCATATTTGTCAATTACCGGTACAGTTCCGCAAGATGCACATGGATCATGTGGTGCCGCTTTCCAAGGGCGGACAACACACCAGAGACAACCTGAAACCAGCTCATCCGTTCTGCAACATGTCTAAGAAGGATCGAACGCCTTAGAAGGAGCCAAGGATGGCTAGTCGCTGGTCGCAGCAGGTCCGTCATGTCCAAGCCGGTGAACCGGTCTCGGCCGAGGTCACTTCGCGCCCGTCCCGCGCGCTGCAGCGACGCACCGAGCACCTGAAAGACCGTCTCGACGCCATCGAGACCGGGATGTCCCTGGTCGACTTCGATGCCGCGATCTCCAGCGACCTGATCGAAGGTCGGGCCGTCTACTGGAACGCCGACCTGCAACGCTACGAGCCGGCTCTGGCTCTGATGGAAACCGACAGCACGACCGGTGCCCTGGTCGCCGCGGCGTCCGCGGACTGCCTGGGCGTCGTGCTCAAGAAGAAGTCGGCCAAGGTCGCCGACATCCTGTTGTGCGGGCTGGCCGAAATCGACGAGATCACCAATTCGGTCGGTGAAGATGCCGAACCCGGTCGCTATTACCTTTCCGCGTCGTCGGCGGGCATGCTCACGAAACAGAAGCCTCCGGTCTCGGTACCGGTCTGCTATCTGCTCGGCCCGAAGGATAGCTGCAGCGCGGCCCCGCTGGTGCTCGTATTGCCGCAGCTTCGCGACTTCCAGCAGGAACACATTCACTATCGCATTTCGCTGACCTGTGCACCGGCCGGTACCCACACGCCGCCGGTCGAAGGAGACAAGCACGAGATCACCGACGGCGACGCGGACCTGCCGGGCTGGCTGCCGGCGGACCATGAAATCTTCGCCGGTGCGGCGCCGACCGGCGCCGTGTTCGGCTACAACATCTCGGCCCACCCGGCTTTGAGTCGCCTCTGGCCACCGGTGCCGATCGGTGCCGTCGCCCTGCTTTGGGATAAGGGGGCCAACCACGTCGGCGCCACGGAGATCCCGCTCGGCCGCGACGGGCTTGTGATCGTCAACCGCTACGGCATCTGGTGGATGTCGGACTGCTACGGCGACGTGCCGTGGCCGGTCACGTACGACAGCACCAGCTCGATCTCGATCAACTCGTCCGAATCGTCGATCCCGGAATGCCCCCGCGCGGAAACGATGCGGCTCGATCTCGTCTTTGTCCGGATGGTGCTGGGCGCGGCCAACGCGGTCGTCACCGACCTGTCGCCGGCCGAAGGAAGCCCGATTACGGTCACCAACTGCGACGGTGATCCGGCCAGCTCCGGTAGCCTGCAGTTGGGGCTCAATATCGACGCCATCATCGAAAACGACACGGACACCGGCGCCTTAGCCCTCAAGACTCTGACGGCCGGCTTCAAGTTCCGCCGCGGATCGGTCGTCAGCTTGATCCGCGCGGGCTCGAACGTCGTGATCAGCAGCTCACACACCAAGGTCGTCGACGGAGTGTCGTACCACTACGGCGATCTCGTCATCGACGCCATTCCGAATCTGGATGAACGCGAGCTGCCGACGCAGATCACGCGGCTGTCCGACGCCGTCGAACGGCAGTTCCGCGACGTTCCGTACGTCGGCTTTGCCGAAGACCGCGACGCCTCGGTGGCGTTCCGCTTCGACGTGCCTGTGCTCGGCGTCCCGAGCGAACCCAAAATCAAATTCCGGGTAGCCCTGTTCGGGCTGGCGACCGGCACGCTTCCGGCAATGACGATGGAGTACAAGGTCATCGAACGGCCGGGCGAAGCCCCAAGCTCGATTCCCTCGAGCTGGGCGTCCCCGGCGCCGACCTTCACGACGACTGAAACCGTGACGGCCTACGACGTCATCGAGATCGAAAGCAGCGAGATCGACGTCCTGCCGGGCGATACGGTCATCGTCCAAATCGCCCGCGCGGCTTCCGCCGGTTATGCCGGCGAGGTGGCGTTGCTGCGTTGCAAGGCCATCTTGTTCGGAGGCTAGAATGCCGGGCGGTCGTCCCCTAAACCAGCAGTGGCGTAATCAGAACAGCGTCCGCTCGTACCCGCTCTCGGAAGCGGCGTCCAAGCGAGACAGCGGGGACGTTCTGACCATTCCGGACAGCCTGATCACCGGCATGCAGCTCAACATCACGTTGGGCCTCAACGTCCAGCCGGACAAGTTCTTTCTCCGCAAGCTGATCCTGTCGCCGGTCGGCGTGACGCTGGTTCTGGCGTATGATGACGGCAGCAGCTATCCCTACGTGGGTTCGGTCCACGTCCCCGTCAGCACGCACACGGAGCACGCCACCTATGCCGTCGGCTTCCGAGACGACTTCCTCGACTGTGACGGACACGTCCAACTCGGCCTCCTGGCGGAGGCGCTTGATCTCCCCGCCGGCGAGTACGAATTTACCGCCGCGGCCGGTCGTATCGATCCAGACGCCGTCCGACCCCAGATTCGTACCATTTCGAGCGTTACGGTCGAGAATGCGGGGCAAAGGAGCGCACGCCTATATGGCGACCTGACGTTTGTCGCCGGGTCCGACATGCGGATCACGGCAACGACCGGGGCCAATCCGACGATCACGTGGAGCGCCGTCCAAGGGGAAGGACTCAACGAAGATTGCGAGTGCGACAATCCCGACAAAGCCCCGCCGATCCGGACCATCAACGGCATTCCGCCGACTCAGGCCGGCGACTTTACGTTCGTCGGTAACAACTGCCTCGACATCGAGGGCGTCAGTGGTTCGGCGTTGCTCAAGTTCTCGGACTTGTGCAGTGAGCCGTGCTGCGGCTGTACGCAGCTCGACGCGATCAATGACCAGCTCAAGCTCTTTGCCGACGGTCGCAAATCGCTGGAAGGGCTCGCCAACCGTACGGCGGCCGAAGTCACGCAAATGAACCTCGTCGTACTGGCCAGCCGGCTCAATGACGCCGGTTGTGCCCAATGTTGAGGTGACCCGTGACCATCGTTTACGATCCCTACGGCCGCCAGGGAATCGGTGTCGTGCAGCCGTACAGCGGCCTGGACTACCCGCTGGCCCGCCCGTCGGCCGATATCCGCGAGCTGGTAGCCGACTTCTTCCTCAGCTACGAAGATCCGTCAACCTTCGACGAGGGTGACGAGTACGTACGTCCGTTCCACATCAAATGGCTCTACGGCGTCGGCGAAACCGTCGACGCCGCTCCGGGCTGGGCACCGACGCCCACCCACGACGTCGACATCCTGATCGTCGACGACGATGGGACCACGGTCTTCGACTCGACCGAAGCAACTACGTTCCGCGATTTCGCCTGGGGGTCGACTTACCACGTCTACCAGTGGAACGACGCCACGCAGGTCTGCCGCATCGTCGTACACACGGCGTGGCCGCCGACCGGCGACATTACGCCGCATGAATACGACCAGCATCTGGTGCCGGACAACGGCGAACTCGACGAGCGTACGCTCGCACGCCTCCCGAAACGTGTCCGCAGCATCTCGGTCGTGCTCGACGAGTTCACCGAAGAAGAGAACATCGACTTCACGTGCGGCAACAATATCGATATTGAAACCGCCGCCACGACGTTGACCCAAGGTAAACGGCGAGACACGCGAATTACGTTCAACGTACGACCCGGCGCCGGTACCGGAAAGTACAGCAACTGCGAAGAAACCCTCGGCTACGTGGCCCGCATCAACGGGGTCGCCCCGGATGTGCACGGTAACCTCTCGCTGGCGGCCACGGGGTGCTATTACTTCCGACAACCGACGACGATCGTCAGCACGTCGCCGCGGCGCGCCGTGCCGTCCATTCTGCTGAACCCGTTGGCCGGGCACTTGAAGGTCGGCAACGATTGCGGTCCGTGCTGCACGTGCGACGACATGATCGCGTCGGCCCTGTGGATGAACCGACTCCGCGACGACTATGCATCGATCGCCGCGCTCGTCAGTGCAACACGTGACCAGTACCACGCCAACCGCGAGCGTTGGCTGCTGGCAGCCGCGTGTCGCGAAGTGCGACCGCTCAGCATCAGCATGCTGGCCCAGAACGGTCCGTACATCGACATCGTCGGCCAGTTCTGCAATCAGACGAGCGAATGCCTCGGCGACCTGGAGCTGATCTTCGACTTCTCCGCCGTGCCGACCGCGACGGGCGTCGAGGTCGTGTGCGGCTCGACCCGCATCTGGGAAACATCGCCGCCGGCCGTTACGCCGTACACCCTCGGCGGCGATTGGCCGACGTTCAGTGCGTACTGGGATAGCGTCCAAGCCTTTAGCTCGGCCAAAGTCCAATTCCGCCTCAAGTTCCCCGGCCTGGGCCTCTCCGGGGACGTGCCGTACGCCGTCACGGCTGGGCTAACCGCAAAAATCGCCGGAGAGTATGTTCTCGATCCGGACGAGAATCCGGTCACGACGTCCGGATCGGCCGCGCTCAACGCAATCGACGACTCCTGCTAATGGCACACGCGCATAACCACTACAACCTGAACGAGTTGCGCGCGTTCCCGCTGAGCGACGCCGCGACGACGGTCGACAACACCGGCAAATTCCTGCCGCACGACATCCTCGTCGATTGCCGGTTACGGTTCCCGCGAGACGTCGCGCAGTACGCGTTTGTGGGCGGAATCACCGTCACGCCGCGGCTGGTCTCCCTCGTGATCCTGGGAACGACGTCTCAAGATGAGACGTCCGGATACGTTCCGCTGGCTTCGCTGACCGTTACGAAGCCCCTAGAAGTCTTTCGTCCGTATGCAGTTACGCCGCTTTATCCGGGTGTCGGCGGCTGGGTGGTCTTCGGCAGCGGGACGGCAACCTCGTTCGTCGGCCGCTTCGCGACGCCTGCCCAGAGTCTGCTAGCACCTCGCGCGGCAACTCCTTACCAGGGATTGCCGGTCAAATCGATCGGCAAGCTCGGGTTGGCGACGGCTCTCACGGGGCTGGTGACCATCGTCGGCGGAACGGATATCGAGGTCACGGTCGATACGGTTTTGCTCGGAAGCGAACTGCGCAAAGCGTTGATCCTCAGCCTGAAGGCTGACACGCCGGGCGAGAACGTGTTGCAGAAGTACCTGACCGAGTGCGGCGGCCGCCCGGAGAGCGGCACCTGCGACAAGCCGGGCATCGAATTCGTCAACGGCGTGCCGCCCGACTGCGACGGCAATCTCGAAATCACGTTCGTCAACCTGGAAGAAGCTCCCTATGAGAGCTGCGCGGGCGTCGTATTGGATCACGGCGTCGAGCTCGAAGAGACGTGCGTCAACAAGCAACCGTTCGTCGAACCTGTCGACTTGTGCGAAGACCAAAGCAGTGACTCGTCACTTTCGGCGAGTTCAGACATCCCCGACACGTCCAGCGAATCGTCGCTCGTCCCGTCGAGCGAATCGGAATCGTGTGCGGCTTTGCCGGTCGTACTCAACTTCGACACGCCGGCCGGCCAGTTTGTTATTAAGAACGGCGATTTCGAATACCAAGCCTACGACAGCCCCAGTGAAATCGGCGGCGGGATGGGTACCGGCGCCCTGACGGCAATCAACCCCAGCACGCGAAATATCGGCATTTGGGACAACTGCGGCGCCTCGCCGGCGCTCGATCGCATTGTCACGACCGACGTGCAGGTGACGGCTTTGGCGCCGTCCCGCAACGGCGGGCTTGTGCTCAATTACCATCTGGCTGACCCGCTCGAAAATCCGCACATCGAATACTTCCTGGTGCTGTTGGACCTCAACGTCAACAAGATTCGCGTGCTGCGATACAACGGCCTCAACCATGTCGAAGAGTACGCCAGTCCGACACCGCTGCCGTTCGTGCCCAACGACTGGTACCGCATCGAGGCCGAAATCACGACGCTATCAGTTACCCAAAAGGCGATTGCCGTCACCGTAAGTGGCATCAGCGATCCGGGCTTCGGTCCAGTATCGTTCAGCTTGGCCACGACGCGGTACGGCGATCCGACCGACGGTCGTTTCGGCGTTGGTTCACTCCGCGGCTACGCCCGTTTCAGCTTCCTGCAAATCGAGGACTCACCGTGAGCGATCGGATCATCTTTCCCGAGTTCCGCGACCAGCAAGACACGTCGCGGTACCCATTCGCTGACAAGGCTTCCCTTGTCAGTGACACGGGGAAGGTCCGTATTACGTCGGACGTGTTCTTGGATGCCTCGCTGTACCCGATCGGGAATACGTTCCGCTTGCACCTCAAGCAGATCGATGTCTCGCCGCGGCAGATCACGCTCTATCTCAGCGACAACACGCGACGCACGCTGGCGACGGCCGTGTTCGATCCCCTTGCTACGGACGTATTTACGATCCGTTTCGTCGACGCGTACGGTCGCGATGCCGGCGTCATCGTCTCGGAACCGGAGCGACTGCGGGTCTTTGCCGCGTGGCCCGTCGGAACGCACCTGTTCCCGATCGGGAACGCTGAGTTCGTCGTCAGCTGTTGCATCCCTACGCCTGAAGTCGGCGTTCGGGGTATCATGACCGAAGACGGTGAGCTGCTGACGGGCGACATCTTCATCATCGGCGACAACGGAATCGTCGTTAGCGAAGATGACGGCGCCATTCGTATCGACGCCGTCGGCGATCCGCTGTTTGTCCGCAAAGCCTGCGATCCGCTAGGCAAGTTCGTCGCCCCGCGGTTCCTCAAAACGATCAACGGCTGCGGACCGGATCAGTACGGCAACTTCAACTTCACCGTCGGCGACAACCTCGCCGAAACCACGATCCTGCGGATTTACCCGGACGGCCACGGAGGGCTGCGTTTGGAGGCGGTCGGACGCCTCGCACGCGAATAGGATGTCGCAGAACGGATTCTACAACAGCAACGAATATCGGGCGTACCCGTTCATCACGCCGGCTCTCCGGCCGGATGCGGGGTCACTCTCTGCGCCGGGGTCGCTCCCGTCGGCGTTGATCGTTGACTGCGGCTTCCTCTGCAGCATGCCGTCGCGGAACTTCCTGCCCGACGATCCCGACGTCGTCTATTCGGTCTACCTGAAGAGCATCAGCCGCAGTGGCAACACGCTGACGTTCGAGTTCCGGGGTGATTCGCCGGGTCTCGACGACTACCCGCTCTTCTTCACTCGTCAGATCGACGACCCTGAATTTCTGACGAGCCAGAACGAAACCAACTCGCCCGAATCGTCGGCATCGTCGGACAGCATTGACTGCCCGGACCCGACGGTCTGGGAAGGGTTCCTCGTTACCGGTGACCTCAGCCAACACGGCCTGACCGACGGCGAGCACCGCAGCTTCGCGGAGACCGATTGGCAGGTCGAGCCGTCGCTCGTACAGAATCTGAGCTACCTCAACAGCGTCAGCCTTGCCAACTACGATCGTGCCCGCTGGTTGGCCGACGAAGACTGCGACAGCGAAGCCAGCCTGCCGGCTGGTGATCCCGTGATCTATCCGGGCGTCGCCTGCTTGAATGACGACTTGCGCCTCAAGGAAGGCTGGAACATCGCAATCCGCCAAGACGACAACGCCGGCCGCATCGTCATCAGCGCCGCAAAGGGTGCCGGCGCCGGGCAGGGCTGCGATCCGACGGTGATCTACCCCGGCGAAACACCGCCGGACGGAAGCAAAGTGCTCGGCGGCGGTCCGGCTTGCGATGAGCTGATCACGACGATCAACGGCGTCGGCGGGCGTTCCGTGTCATTGCGGGCGGGTACCGGCTTCACGATCACGGCCGACCCCGCGAACAACGCACTAACGATCGCCGCCGACATGAAGCAGTTCGCCGGAGCCTGTACGGACGAGGAATCTTCGGAATCATCGGTAGGAGGTGAGTGATGGCTGACCTCTTTCCGCCCGGCGGCGACTGCAGTTTGCCCGTCGTCCCCAAGGTCGACTTCGCGTTCGTAGACGACTGCGAAGTACGGCCGGCGCCGCCGCCGATTAACACCTGCCCGACACCAGAGATCGCGTTCAATCCGACGCTCATCCCGGATATCGACTGCGCCGACGTCAGCGCCACGGCCTCGATCAGCGTCGACCACTGCGGCTCGGAGCCGTCGGTCACGGTCGTCATCACCAACGAACAGATCGACGATCCGAACGGTGGCGCCCCGCAGTGCCGACAGGTCTTCGACTTCAATTTCCGGATTCCGATCCCGTGCGTCGAAATCTCGGCCAGTGCGACTGCTAACTTTTCGGCCGCGACCGGCGCAGGCGGTGTCACGGTTACCGTGACGCGACTGCCGCAAGAAAACTGCCAAGACCCGTGCCGGATGCTGTTCGAATTTGATTTCGACATTCCCGACCAGACAGCCGGCATGCCCTGCGCTACGATCGAGTTCGACACGCTGCAAATCAAAGAGCGATACAGCTACAACAGCGCGAGCTTCGGCGGTAACGTCGACCGGACCGGCACCTCGTTCTCGTGTCGTTACGATCTCAATCTACGCCTCAAGATTCCTGATCGCCGCGTCTTCCGCGGTACGGTCGGCGAAGGGGCGTCCGGCTGCGGTACGTGCCCGGTCGAAGTGCATGTGCTGAGCCAAACTGTCAACGCTGCGGTCTGGTTACGCAATTGCTGCGGCGCCGAGACCCTTCCCAGCGGTACGCGGGTCTGGCTGACCTACGACCCGGGCTATGGTTGGGGCATTATCAGTCGCGAAGAAATCCTGATCGTACCGATCATCCTCACGTCCGACATGCTCAGCGAAGAAGCGCAGGCCTCGCTTTACTACGGCGGTGTCGCGATCGGTTCGCCGTTTACAGTCACGGACGTCATGGGTATCCACCCGTGTGCCAAAGACGATCATCGCGGCTTCGCCTGCTGCAGTAGCCCCGACGGCTCCGGCGAATGGGAAATCATCGCGGTTGAACAGATCGCATTGTGGATCGAATTCCAGACGACCGGTGACTTTACCGGCACCGGTCCGCATCTGGTCGACATCATTTCGTTCAACGTCGGCTCGGACCCTAGCGACCCGCCGGGTAGTACGCAGGTCAACGTCAACAACAATCTCGACTTCGACAGCTCGATCGAACGCAAGGGCTACGCCATGCGGAACGATAGCTGCGAGTACGACACGTGGCAGGTCCAGTGTCGCGTACCGGAGGTAACTCCGTAATGAGCGAGAGGGGTTATCAACCGGACGGTAATTGCGGCTGCTGCCAGAACTGCGGACTCATCTGCGAAGACGGGCAGATTCCCACGCTCGGTATCAGCTACGGTGCCTCGTCGCCGGAGTATGAGCCGACGCTGACCGACGAGCCGTGTGACGATCCCGGCGGCTGGGACTGCGAAGATCCGGAAGACCACAGTGTCGATACCTGCGTACCCGATCCCGGGACGGCTGAACTCACGGGAACTGAAGGCGGACCGGTTGAGAGCTTGCCGGACTGGGTCGATATCGAGACCAACGTCCCGAAAGCGGGGACATTCTACTGCCAATGGACGCACACGGCCGAACTACGTGGTCCGGAATGCCGCTGCGATAATACCGCCGGAAGTTGCTCGTGGGGGTACAACTGTGATTCGTGCGAGTGCTACTGGACGGACTCGCCGTGCGTCGAGCCTGCCAGCAACTGCTTCGCGACGCCGACTTGCACCTGTACGTCGTTTCCGTTTGGGTGCAGTCCGCACTGTAGCTTTATTACCTGCCAGTCGACGACGCCAAACTGCCCCGGCGGCTGCTGTGCCGGCCTTGATCCGAACAATTGCAGTGATTCGGATTCAACGCTGTGTCCGGACGACCCGGATTACGCGTCAGGGGCTAAAGGTTGTTTCTGGTCGTGTGAGGCCTACACTCTGGGGGCCTGCGGCGGGTCGAGCGCGTCGATCGTCGTCATTGCTTACCAAGATGACGCCGACAACGTCGTGATCGCGACACGCCTGACGTGGGGGCGATGCGTCTACACGTCGCAAGAGACGGCCGGCACGGTACCGATCGATTGCTGTGCGCTCAGCGTTAGTCCGACTTATACTTACGACGCAGACAACAGTGAACTTGAAGAAGGAAACTGCTGCTGCTCGCTCCCGACGGTCGCTATTACCGGTATCTGCGAATGACGCCCAACTACTGCCAGATGGTTAAGACGGACGAAGAGCACGCCACAATCAAAGGGCTCTTCAAATACCGCTGCTCCCAGCCCGACTGTGGTCGGGCGTTCTGGTCCTACAATGCCGATATCAAGATTCCGTGTCGCCACGTCCGGGGTACGGTCGAACAACTGGTCGACCGCGTCGTCGGCGTCTTCAAGCCGAACCGAAAGCAACGGCGTGCAGCAGCCAAACAACGTCCGGCTATCAATAAAGGTCCGCAGCCGCCCGGTACTGCCCAAAAAATCTGGAATTTGGCTAAAGCTCTGGCGGACTGGGTCGCCGACCCGCGTTCCGTCAGCAAAGAAGCCTATCAGGCTCGGTTGGAAGTCTGCAGCACGTGCACCTACCGCGACGACACGAAGTGTAAGCTCTGCGGCTGCTTCCTGGCGGCTAAAGCCAAGGCCGCGGCGTGGCATTGCCCGGCCTTCAAATGGGACGGCGACATCGGCCTCGATCAACTCCTGTGCGTGATCCCGTTCACCGCCGCGAGCCAACGGCAAGACATCGTCATGTTGATGCAGTCGGCTAAACCGTCGACGAAGATCACGGTGCTCGATTGCGTCGGCGACTATGTTGCATTTGCCGATGAAGCCGTCGTGCGTGCCTACAGTCCGCTGCAGGGGTTGGGCAGCCTCTGCCTCGGTACGAACTACCACGCCTATGCGTTTATGCAGCCGCATGTGCGGGGTACGCAGTTGCTCGCCGGTATGCTCTGGGCGCAGCAGCTGAGCGACGCCGGATTGGTCATGCCCGTCTACAGCGACACACGGCGGCGCATCACGGCCGAAAACAAAAAGGCCGGAAACTTCTACTGGCGAAATATCCCGGCCGTCTCGCCGGAGATGTTCTTAATAACGCGTAAAGCCATCGCACACGGCTTACCGCCGGCTGTTTCCGATCTCGCCTGGGCGATGCACCTTTACAGTATGGACTTGCGGTTGAACGGCATACCGGTCGTCGAAGCCTGGACCTGTCAACAGACGCAAAGCCCGCCACCGCTTCGCAACCCGCCGGACGACGTGTTGCGAATACTACGCGAAAACTTCGGCCCGTATTGGGACATGCTGCACAACGACAGTCGCGTTCGGTTGCCGTCGGCGGGCACCGCGGGGTAAGCTATCTATCCCTATACGGGACAGCAGACGACAGGATCGTCGTATTTTTGGAACGGATTCCATGCCGCAGCAGTTTCTGCTCACCCACCGCCACGCGCCCGGCGATACGGTCGTACTGACCGCCCTCTTCCGCGACATCAAGCGGGCCTACCCGGACATCGAGATCGGTTTCTGGGGGCACGCCCGTGATCTGCTGCAGAATAACCCGTACCTGACCCATTTTCCGACTGACCAGGACGGCCTGCCGCGCGACAAGAAGATCAAGTCGCTGCGAATGTGCTACCGCGACGGGTTGCGTCGACAGAATCACGAGACCTGCCATTTCGTTGCTGAGTTTCATCGCAACTTCAAGAAGCAGACCGGACTATTCGTGCCGGTTACCGAGCCGTACCCGGACCTGCACTTGTCGGAATGGGAAAAATCGACACCGATCGTTGAAGGTCGGTACTGGTGCTTCCTGTCGGGCGGGAAGAGCGACTTCACGGCCAAGGTCTGGTCGACCGCGAACTGGCAAATGCTCATCAACGAGCTTCGCGGTTACGGTATTCCGATGGTACAGTTCGGCGCATCGAACCGCGGGCACTGGCACCCGCAAATCGACGGTGTTCTTAATCTGGTCGGACGCACGAACTTACGAGATATGCTCCGTTTGATCTACCACGCCGACGGCGTCGTGTGCGGTGTGACAGCCAGTATGCACATAGCAGCAGCACTACAGAAGCCATGTGTCGTGATCGCTGGCGGTCGCGAAGCATGGCACTGGGAATGCTACGCGCCGGAGAATAGCGGGCTGAGCTGCCCCGAACGTCTTCGTGTGCCACATCGGTACCTACATACCATCGGTTTGCTTCCGTGCTGTGCGACGCGCGGTTGCTGGAGGTCCAAAGTGATACCTCTCAATGATGACACGTCCATTTGCAAATTACCGATTATCACGCCCGGACAAGCTGTCCCGAAATGCTTGGAGATGATTACCCATCTCGACGTGGCGACGGCAGTGATGAGCTACTACCTGGATGGTACCCTACCGCCAATTCCTCGCATGGATGCGTCAAATGTCCTCCAGAGCAGCTAAACGCCAGAAGTGCCGAGCATGCCGACAACAAGTTCGCTGTATCGATTTTCCGAAAGGGCGTACGACATGCCGTGCGTGCCTGAAGCGCCGCGGTCTAAAAGTCTGCAGCAAGTGTCAGAAACCAAAAGCATTTGCAAATTTTGCAAAATCCAGCGCGAAGAAAGATGGACATCACCCGGTATGTAAGCAATGCCAGAAACCGGCCTGGAAGCGATACTACGCGCGTGATCCGGCCGGAAACGCCAAACGTACCCGAGACCGATGGGCTGCAAATCGTCCGCAGTATCGGCTAAACAAACAGCTACGAAAATTTGGAATATCGCTAGAAGAATTCCAAGTGCTTGTGAGTAGGGCAGGTAATCTCTGCATGATCTGCCGGAAGCCGGAATCGCGGACACGGAAGACATTACTCACGAATCTCTGCCTCGATCATTGCCATACGACTGGCAAGATTCGGGGCTTACTATGCAGCGCCTGCAACAGCGGTATCGGACTATTGAGAGACGACCCGTTGATCTTAGCCGCGGCTGTACGTTACCTGGAGGATTTCAATGCCGGACTACATTGACAACTCGTACGCGCCGATCAGTCAAAACGGAAGCCTGAGTTATATCCGTGGAGACGGCGCACACGTAACGATTCGCGTCGAGCCGGGCACTATGAAAATGGATTCGCGAGAGCTCGCACCGATTCCGACACTCGCGACGAATCACGGCCTCTCAGAAAACACAAAACCGATTACAACGACTCCGACAATTGCCGAAGGCGACGTATTCGATCATCCGACGATCGGCGGCAAGGTGACCGTGTTCGTGCTGCTCTACGGTCCGGCTGCCTACCACGACATGCACAAGAAGTGCCTCAACGCGATCATCAGCACGATCCCGGCCGGGCGAATGGATCTCCGCATCGGCTCCAACGCGCTTTGCCGCGAGAGCTGCGAGTTCGTCGACAAACTTGTCGCCGCCGGCACGGTTTCGAAGCATTACCGGCACGCAACGAACGACAAGAAATACCCGGTCATGCGTGAGATGTTCAATGACCCCGACCACCCAATCACGACGAAGTGGTTGCTCTGGTTCGACGACGACACGATCGCCGACCGTCATCAGCGTTGGTGTCACCTGCTGCTGCAGCAGATCATCGCCGGCTACGACGCCAACTGCCACATGTACGGCGCCAAGTACATCTGGACGCTGCAGAACGGTCAGTCCCAATGGATGAAATCGCGACCGTGGTACCGCGGCAAACCGTTCCGCTCCGCCAACGGCAAACCGGTTGCCAACGGTGACAAGATTATCTTTGCCGCCGGCGGCTTCTGGGCGTTGTCGACCGAAGCCATGCGCGTCTGCGATATTCCCGATGCGAACCTGGGACACAACGGCGGCGACTACACCATCGGCGAGCAGCTTTATCAGGGCGGCTTCGAACTCAAAGCCTGGAACGGCCAAAAACAGTTCGTCCATACCTCGAGCGTGCCCCGCCGGGGCCTCTCCGAGCAGCACGTCGGCACCAAACCGAAACTCACGCACCGCATCGTCACATGAGCACCTACATCGTTACCCGCGAACGTCTGGCGGTCCTGCTCGGCGATCCGCGGGTGTACGAGCGTCTGCCGGAGTTCGACGAAATTCGGATCCTGTACGGGAAGTGCTATCAGGAGTCGCGCGACAGCGGAGCCTGCTGCGGAAAAGATATCATTCCGATGTTCCCCGTTTTGCGGGAAGCCGTGCGGATCATCTACGACCACCGCGGCGATCCGGACTTCGTCGCGAGGCTTCGCGACATCTTGCAGGTACGTCGAGGTCGGAGCATCGGACCGTTTGTGATACATTACCGCGAGTCGATCAAAGGGCGACCGCAACGGATTGCATTTAGGTGACCCATGGCCGAAGTCAGTGCCCACTTATCGCGAATCTTCGCCGGCGCGCGGCCGACGGCGCCGGCCGACGGCGTGACCGGCATTCCCGTCAAAATTAAGCTCCGCGACGTCAACAATCTCCCGGTCGCCGGTCGCCAAGTGCTACTGGAGTCTGACCTTGCCGTCTCCATTACGCAGCCCGACGTCACCGATGCCGAAGGGCGGGCAAGGGGAATGGTCTACTCGACGAATCCGGGAACGGCTACGATTCGAGCCGTCGTGCAAGAGTAGTGCTAGCGACGCCAGGGAGGGCGTATGGCGTGTTCTTCCAGCAGCGGTGCAGGGATCAGCTACCCGCTCGAACTTGCGGATCAGCTACCGCTCCAATTCGAGATCGGTGAATCGAGCTCGTCGGAAGTCGCCGGCGAAGAACGCAAGCTGCACCTCGATATCAGCGTCAGTCGCTACATCGCCAATGAACTCGACGGCGTGCGAGTACGGATCGAAGCCGATGACGCCATCAACGTCACGCTAAAGGTCTTCGCCTACGTCACGCTGCCAATGAATCCGCAAACCGGCGAGCGGACGGCGATGTTTTCGCACATTTGCTCGCCGAGCGACTTGGAAGAGTACCCGGCCGACGCACCGCTGCCCGGCATTACGCCCGAATGGCTCCGGTTGCCGTACGTCGACGTCATCCTGCGAAGCTGGGACGAAGCCGTCGACCTGATCACCCGCGTGAAGGCCGACGTGAAGGCCCTGATCGCGACCCTCAACACAATGGATACGCTCCAGTCGCACGAAGCGGTCTGGATCACGGATTAGTCAAGGAAGACGCCCATGGTTTTCACGTACACCGGCCCCACCGGTCCTACCGGCGCATCCGGCATCGGCTTCACTGGTCCGCGCGGTCGTGGCATGCGTGGTCCGCAGGGTCGTGGCTACACCGGCCCCACGGGGCCGTCAGGTATCGGTTTCACCGGGCCGACGGGGGTCGGATTTACTGGCCCCGCCGGTGTTGGCTTTACCGGCCCCACGGGGCCGACCGGTGTCGGCGCCACGGGGCCGACCGGTATCGGGTTTACCGGCCCCACCGGTCCGACGGGCGTCGGATTTACCGGTCCGACGGGGCCGAGCGGCGGCGGTGCGTCGGCCGACTCCTTCAACTACACGTACAGCAGTACGACCAATGCGACCGGCATTTCCACCGGGCAGTTGCGGCTGAACAACACGACGCCGGCGAGCGCCTCCATCTGTTGGCTCACGCTCGTCAATGCGGACGGCTACACGCTGACCAACCAGCTCACGGTATTTTTACGGCAAGGACGCGTGCTTTGTTTGTCCAATGCGGCCGGAACGATTCGGCACTGGTACCACGTTACGGGGCGAACGGTCGCCAGCCCCTATATCGTGACTTTGTCTTACGTCACCGGCTTCGGCGGCTCATTTACGAACGGCACAACCATCGTGCTGACGGCGGAAGCAGGGCAAGAAGGCACGACTTCCAGCGTCGCTTGGGTCGACGGTACGGCCGGTGACGACACATTTGGACGACTCGGCTGCCCGTCCTTGTCGTTCGCGACGATCACCCAGGCGAAAGCCGCCGGCGCTAGCGAGTTTTTCGTAATCGGCGGCGGTTACTCGATCACTGTCGCCGGCGACTACGGCATCCACCCGGTCGGCCTCGTTTCGTTGACTGTCGATGCGACTAGCATCGGCGCGAGCACCGTCAAGATCGTCAACAACGGCGCGCAGTCGCAGGTGACCATCGGCGTCGTTTCCGTCTACGGCGCGGCCGCCAACACCGTCGGCGGAAACCTCACGATCGAGAATTGCTACATCATCGGGGCGAACATTTACGCCTACGGAGCGGCCGGCGGTGCGAGCGCAGTGAACGGGGCCGCCGGCGGTACGATCACCATCGACCACTGCGTTATTGACGCGACCAGTTCGGCAGTCAACATCAGTGCCGCGGGCGGTCAAGGCTCCGACGGCAGCAGTCCGTTCCAGGGCGGCAACGGCGGTACCGTGTACATTCGCGACACGCGTCTCATTGGAACCGTAAACGTCTACGTCAACGGCGGCAGCGGCGGCACCGGTACGGCCACCGTCGGCAGCGGCGGCCTGGGCGCCCCAGCCGGCACCGTGTCGCTAGTCAACATCTCCGGCACCGAGCCGTACACAACCGTGCTCACCGTGTTTGCGAATGGCGGCGATGGCGGTCAGGGCGGCCCGGCCGACGAATACATGGCGTACGGCGATGGCGGACAGGGCGGCGCGGCCGGCACCGTCTACGCCAACGACGTGTTCTGTACCGCGCACAGCGGGCTTATGAGTTCGTTTGTCGTGTACGCGGACGGCGGCAACGGCGGTATGGACGGCGGTAGCGTGTCGCGGAACGGCGGCTGCGCCAGCGGCGGCGCTATCTACGCTTATCGCGTCTATGCCGACCTGTTGTCCGCATCCGCCGGCGAGTCCACTAGCGGCGGCAGCGGCGGTACCGTTCGACTGGATTACTCGTACGTCGCCAACATCGCCGTGACCTTGACAGGCGCCGGCAACGACGGAGCAGTCACTGCGAACTTCTCCATCATCTCCAACAGCTATGCGGCCACCTCTAAAGACGGCTTCTATGTCGTCGAGAGCAGCACGCCGGCCGACACGTATTAGTCATGAGTTTGCCGGTCGACCACGTTTTCGTCATCAACCTCGATCGCCGCCCGGAAAAATGGCGACGGACGCAGCAGCTATTGGCGTCGGTCGGCATCGCTGCCGAGCGGATCTCGGCAATCGACGCAAACGGTGCGTCGCATGAGGCGGCGCGTACGGCGTGCAAGTTATCGCATATCCGGACACTGCTGCGCGCAGTCGCCGCGGGGTATCGCCGCATCGCCGTATTCGAAGACGATGTACTCCCTGCCAAACAGTTGTGTTTTGACCTGCTACGTGATCACGACTGGCGATTCGTCTATCTCGGCGCGACGCAGGTCGACTGGAGCGGTATCTCACCGGAAGCAGGATTTTATCGTCCGCACAAGACGCTCGGAACCTGGGCGATGGCGATTGACCAGCGTTACTATGAACGGCTGATTGCAGCTTACGCCGCCAGCCTTGTTTCGGCCGACCTCACCCTACAAACGGAGCTCGCGAACGATCCGCACTCACTCGTACTTTATCCTAACCGGTTTATCACGGACGTCAGTATCAGCGACATCCATCCGGTAAAGTACCCGCAGAATTTTACCGACCTGTGCCGGTGGGACTTGAAGCAGTATAACGGCACGGAAGCACTCGTCACGGATGACGCTAGCAAGGAACGGAATCCATGGTCTTCACGTACAAAGGTCCTAGCGGCCCCGCCGGCAACGGTTTCACCGGCCCCACCGGACCCCGCGGTAAACCCGGCCGCGACGGTTTAGGCTACACTGGCCCCACAGGGCCGTCTGGCGTTGGTCCGACAGGGCCTACCGGCGTCGGTTTTACCGGCCCCACGGGGCCAGCGGGTGTCGGTCCGACAGGGCCGACCGGCATCGGTGTTACCGGCCCCACAGGGCCGGCAGGTGTCGGTTTTACGGGACCAACCGGCCCGACAGGCGTTGGTTTTACCGGGCCGACGGGTCCAAGCGGCACAGCTACGCTGATGGAAGGCGTGGCGATCCTCGCGCCCAGCGGCAACGACACGACCGGCGCGGTCGGTACTTCGACGACTCCGCCGAGTCCCTACGCGACGACGCAAGAGGCGATTAACGACGGCGCGAAGGCGCTGATTCTGATGCCCAAGAACGGCAGCTACGGCAACATCTCGGTTTCGTCGAATCTGCTTCTGACGATTTTCTCGCACGGCTACGGCAACAGCGCGAACCAAATAGGGAGCGTGTCGACCAACGGCTTCGCGCTCGCGCTCTATGTGTCGTCGGCGCGCGAAACGCTGACGATCGGTTCGATCAGCACGAAGGTCGCCGGAAGCAACTCGGGGCAAGCGATCTTGCGGAACGTATGGTGCCTCGCGCAAACGATCACCGAAGGAGTCGACGCCACCAGTCCCGGTCAATCCGGCTTTAATGGTGGGACGCTAAATGCCGAGGATTGCCGCTTCGGCTTAGCGGTATCGACTAACGGCGGCACGGGGATGAGCGGGGATTCGCTGCAAGCCGGCGGCGGCGGTGGTCAAGCCGGCGAAATCATTGCGAAGCGGTGCCGCTTTGATTCGAGCGTTTCGCATAGCGGAAGCAACGGCGGCGTCGGCGGTGCGGGCGATTCGGAAACCGAATCACCGGCCGGAGGTGCCGGAGGCGCGGCCGGTCCTGCTACGTTTGAGGACTGTGTATTCGCTTCGGAAGTCACCGGCAATGGCGGCGCCGGCGGAAATTGCGGTGAGGACGGCGGCGGCGGGTTCGGTTCGCACGGCGACGGCGGCGAAGCGGCCACGGCGTCAATGATTCGATGCACCGGCGAACCGCAAGTGAACCTTATCGGCGGCGTTTCTAGCGGGACGGTAGGATCCGGCGGAAACCTAACGCTGGTGGAATCGTATGTCGGTAACATCGAAACCCCGAACGGAAACGCGGAGGCGAGCGGATCGTTTAACGCGAAGTATTCATCGTTCGGCACGACGACCAACACGGCCACGACCTCGGGGCAATTTGTGGTTGCCAACGGCTCGCCGGAAGTTACCCGGGGCGCGTAGGTACTTATTCGGCAATTCGACGTATAGCGAAAGCGGGCCGATCCGCGATCAGGAAGTCGACGCATGCGGGCACTCACGGTCATCGACGATGAAATGTTGGCCTCCATGGTCCGCGATACGCGGTACCGTACACTCATTCCCTGCCTCAACGTCGTGTACGACAAGATGCAGAAGAACAAAGCGGCATGCGGACGCTGCAAGAAGCAAGTGAAGGTCAAACAGAACGAACTTTTGGAGCAAGCGCGTAATTGCCTACGCGAAATGCCGGTTTCGCAGCGTAGTGCCCTCAAACAGCAGCTCCAAACACAAAAATACCGCCTCAAGTTTCGCAACGCCGCCGGCGTGCTCATGAGCGTGACTTACTAGGCAAAAACGCCCCAAAAACAGCTAAATTAGGCGTTTTTTTGCGCCATATTGGGTGTCGGACCGTTTAGATCGGTCCAAAATCGGCATTTGTCTGCAAAACGCGCGTTGCAGACGCAAAAACTCACAGCTGACCGCCGCGCGAGGTCAAACGGAGGCTTTTCCATGTTTGGAAAGCGATGGTTCGGGTTGGCGTTGATTTTCGCGGTGATCGCGACGTTCGTCGGTGCTTCGGTGCGTACGGAGATCAAAACGGAGCCGGTTCCGGTCGTCGAAGCCGTCGACATGACCAACCTGACGGTCAACGACCTCGAACAGCTCTTCCAAGACGCGTTTCTCGACAGCGTCGACGCCCAATTCGCCGACATACCGGATTTCGAAAGATCCATGATGCAAATGGCTTTCGGCGCCCAGTGGCGGCATAAGGTGCGGCGTCTCGCCACGGAACGCGGCTGGCCCGTCGTTCGACGACATTTCCGGGAATGTTGTGCCTCCGTAATGCCCGACGGCCCCACCGGCAATCCCGAAGACATCCGACGCTTCATGCACGCCATGGAACAGCGTCGACCCACAATCTCGCAGGAAGTCGAGCAACAAATCCGCGACGCGTTGTCGCGAGGTGAGCTGCTCAGCAGTTAGCAGAAGGAGCCCCGTATGCAACCGCGTCTCAGCCGCGGCCGGTTCGGTTACAACTACTTCGAATACAAGCACGCTCGCTTCGAATTCGGCGGCCTCGGCTTCCGTGACAAGCGTCGTGCGGCTCGCCTGCAGAAGAAGATGCACACGCGTAAGCACCGTGTGCTGGACAAGGCGATCGTCGCTGAGGCGGTCAACGAACTGGAACCGGATGATTTCCATCCGGTTCCGGTCGCGAATGTCCCGGCACAACCCGCACGCCTCTCTTACGGTCTTCACGACCGCGTGCGACGCCTGAAGGCGGCCTAAATTCCGACGCATTTCTGCGTCATATCGGATAAGCGCGTCTTAGCTACTCCTCTTGCCAAGTGGAGGTCTATATGACTGCCCCGCCGGTAAACCCGGCGGATGCCTAACCGGTTTGGCCGGTTCGATTCCGGCCATAGGCATTTGACCCGCAACTCGCACGGGTGAATCTGCGAGTACGTTGACCCCATTTGTATAAGGGATTGGTTCCATGTTTCATTCGACTCTTCCTCCTTCCGCTCCCGTCGCCGAAGTTCGTGAAGGTGCTTTGCACACCGGAGCGCCCGCCGTTCGGAATCGCTACAATCCGGCCAAAGACATCATCCGCATCCTGAACGACATGGAACGCCGGCATGCCGACGTTCTTCGCGAACTCAGCAATGAAGGTGATCGCCGTTCGGCGACCATCAACATGGTTTCGGCTCGCCTCTTGAACGAGCAGCCGGACCTCGATCCGGACATCGCCGACCGCTTGGTCGCGCGTACGGTCGATGCCCGTCTCACGGGCACCATCTAGTCCCCTCACGGGGCCGCCGCTGTGTCAGCGGTTCTTCTCATCACACCGATGAGCGGAACCCTGACACAGCGGCGCCCCGATGTTTTCTTAGCGGTCAGGGAAATTTTCTTTAGCTATGCGGGACTCATGAGCAAAAAACAGCCGGAAGCTCCGCCGGAAAAACAGCCGAAGTACGTCATGCCGCCGAACCAGAGCGATCTGTTCGCCGGTTACGGCGGCGGCCTAATGCGCCTCCGCGACGTCAACGACAAGGGTGACAACTCGCCGCTCGTGTTCCTTGTCGACGGTCCGCCCGGCGCGATGTGGGAATGGACAGACTCGCGCTGGTTCGAACGCTGTTGCTTCAATGACCCCGGCGTCAAGCAGGCTCTCGAGCAGGTTAAACAGCAGCGGTACACCAAGACGTCCATCGCGACGCTTCTCAAACCGGCGATCCAGAAGTTCTTTGAAGAACAATTCCTGGTCGATATCGTGAACCGCTTCGATCGGGCGTTACCGTCGTTGGTCGAATACGCGGCCGCCAAACAAGCCTATTACGATCTACACCCCGATGAAAATCCTCACGCTGGTTGACGTCGCAATCGCCGCCGACACCGTCGCCGACTTCACGGTCGTCGACTTGCCGCCCCATAAGGCCGACCAACTGCTGCGGCAATATCAGGGCTTCTGCAAGCTGCGCGAACTACCCGGCCCCAAGCCGGAGTGGATGACCCTGCTGGACGACTCAGGCATCACGTTCTTCCTCAGCAACAACACCGTCCCGCAGTTCGAAGAGCTGCGCGGGCAGTGCCGTCAGACGGGCTACATGGTGCTCCCCGAGAGCTTCCCCGAGACAGGCCCGGAAATGGCTGCTGCCCGCGTCCCGGGCGTGAAGCCCCACCTGATCATCTCCAAAGCCGGCATCTCCTGGCACGGCCTCCTGCGGCAGAGTGCCCACCACGCCACGGCGGTGCTACCACCGAGCTTGCTCGAACGTGCTATCGGCATTACACTCTCCGCCGATCCGTCCGATTCCCCTAGCTAGCTCTCTGGAGATTTATCCATGTTACGCGTACTCGACGAGATGTGTCAGCAACCGAACGACCGCGAAGTTACGGTCGTGCTGGCAGGCGACACGCTCACGGAGCTGCAAGCTCCCAACGCCCGGCAACTGGCGTTGACCAAGGCCGCCCAAATGGGTCTGTCCCGTCCGGGACTCGACATCCAAAGCGGGCCGTACCCGGTCGACGCCGAAGGCAACTCGAACGACGACGTCGTCTTCGGACGCGTGCCGGTCGCCGGCTACCGACAAGATTTCAAGGTCCGCGGCGGGCTCTAAGCCGACCATGAACTATCAGAGATTGTCCGTTGAGAAAGCGTTGGAGTCTCTCCAACGCTTTCCGCGTTTATCAGCTCAAGCCGTCCTCAAAAGCTACGCCGTCGAGATCGAGCCGACGTACCCCGTGTCGCCGGAGTGCTTGCTGCATCTCTGGATTGCCGACGAGCTGTATGGGTACGGCCCTGACAAGTGCGAGTTCGTGCTGAGCGTGATCCGCAGCCGTTTCCCGAAATGGGTCCGTGTTATCAGTAACATCGGCGATTTTGGGATGCTGCAGCTCATATTCACCGACAATCGCTACTTCGCCTATACTGGCGCCTCGCTGTTCTACGACCTGGAGACCGGTTCGGAAGTGATTCCGAAACGACCGCCGGCCGTCAGCGTGGCGTACAACTTGGCCGAAATCTTCGCTCGCCGCTACCATCAGGCCGCGCATGCCGACGAACATCCTGCAACAACGATGGACGGCTCCTGACAGCTTCGCCACGACGCTGTTGACGATGTTCGCCGACCGTTTCGGCACCGAGGGGTTCCATTGGGACCCCAACACGATCCTGCTGCTCGTCGAACGCGAGTTTCAGGTCGATCTGCCCGCGGCCAACTTTGACCGCCTGATGGCGGCGATCGCGTTGCACTTGAGCGACGGCTTCTACAACGACCTGCAGACGTTCATCGACACCTGCAACGTCTTCTCCGGTGACCTCTACGATCCCCGTACTTGGGACCCCGCCGACGCCGGCGAGTGTGCCTGGGGTATCGTCGAGGCCCTGCTGCTCTGTCCGCCGGAGAACGAGGAGCAACCCTTTACCGAAGAGATTCTGGCCTATATCGGCAAGGTGCTTGATGTAGAAGGGATTCGGACACCGCCCGCCATCCTCCAGATGGCAATTCGGCAAAATCGCGAACACATCGACGATTACAGCGACGATCCGGTGATCTTCGCCGGCATCGATGAGTTCCAACGCTCGAAGTCGAGCGAAATCAATGCTACCTTGAAGCGCAATCTGCGGCAGCTCATCGAACAGCTGCAATCGCTGCCGCTCCGCACTGGCGATGCTCGCCAGATCGCTGCCGAAATCGGCAAATACGCCGCTTAATTCTCTGATTCTTTCCGAGGTATCTGTTCGTTATGGCCAAACAGTCTTCGTCTGCGCTCGTCGTCACCGCCGGTCAACAACGCGGCTTCCGTGCCAACTTCGTCGAATACGTCCGTGCCGGCTATCAAGCCCTGTACATCTCGACGGCCGAAGAAAACCGCGTCGAACTCGAGATCGTCCAAGGCGCCGAGAAAGACCTGTCGACGCCGCAAGCCAAGACCTTCGTCTGTGCCTGGGACATGTTCGACGGCCTGACCCCGCTCGGGGAAGGTTCCAAGAACGACCAACTCAAGGCGTTGGCCGGCAAGCTCCGCGGCCCGGACGAGCTGCTGCGACAGTTGTCCGACCCGTCGGTCGCCCAAAAGCTGCCGAAGCGTTGTATCTTCATCCTGCGCGACTTCGACGACGCGTTCAACACCAACGCCATGATCCGCCGCGGACTCCGCAGCTTGTGCGAAGGTAACCGCCTCGTCACCGGCGAAATCTGCCACACGATCGTCATCATCTCGCCGGCCTCCGACATCCACCAGAAGCTGCGCGCGTCGCTGACCACGGTCGACTTCGTGCTGCCGGACGAAGCCACGCTCGACAACATCTTCGGCTTCGTGCAGAGCGGCATTACCAGCAAAGACAACGACAAGCGGAACTGCTCGCAGGAACTCCGCGAAAAGGTCGTCAGCGCGCTGCTCGGCCTGACCAGTACCGAAGCCGAAAACACGCTCGCGTTGTGCATCGTCCGGCACGACGGCTTCTGCGAAGAGATGCTGGCCACGATCAAGAACGAAAAGGCCAACATCATCAAGAAGAACGAGGTGCTCACGTACCTCGAAGAGAGCAAGGCCGCCAATCGCAACGAAATCGGCGGCTTCGAGAACGTGCTCGAATTCGTGCACCGTCGCAGCTTGGCCTACAGCCGGGACGCCCGGAACCACAAGCTCGACTACCCAAAGGGGATCGTGCTGCTCGGGCTGCCCGGTACCGGTAAGTCGATGGTCGCCCAGGCCCTCGGCAAGCAGCTCGGACTGCCGGTCTACAACATGGACGTCGGGGCCGTGTTCGGCTCGCTCGTCGGTGAATCGGAAAGCCGGATGCGGGGTGCGATCAAGCAAATCTCGGCCCAGCAGGGCTGCGTGCTGCTGATCGACGAAGCGGATAAGGCCTGGGGCGGCGCCCACCAGTCGTCCGGCGACAGTGGCGTGACCCAGCGCGTGTTCGGCCAGCTGCTCACGTGGTTGGCGTCGAAGCAGGATCGCACGTTCGTGGTGATGACCATGAACCGCTTGAAGAACGTCCCGACGGAGTTCCTCCGGATGGGTCGCTTCGACAAGATTTTCTACACGGACCTGCCGAAGAAGCACGAACGCCGCCAGATCGCGGAAATCCACCTCCGCAAACGCGGCGTCGATCCGGTGGGCGTCATGACCGAAGCCGAATGGGACGACATCGTCGGCACACGTTGCGACAACTACGTCGGCTCGGAAATCGAAGAGTTGGTCAAGGAGGCCCGCTGCCTCGCGTACCTGCGGCACTGCGAACGGAAGGCGGCCGGGGAGTCGGTCGACGAGGCGCACGCGGCTCGTCCGAACTACGAAGATTTCTGCACCGCCGCGGCCGCGATCGTACCCCTCTCGTCCATGCAGGCCGAAGAAATGAAGGCGATGGCTGACTTCTGCAAGTCTGCCGCCACCCCGGCGTCGCGCGAAATCGTGCAAAACGCCGGCACGGGTCGCCGTGCCCGCTCGGTCCAGACCGGCTAGCATCTGTTTGCTCGTCGTCGAAAATTCCCTACCATCAAGTACCAGTTTTCGTCCATTTGGAGATTTGACACATGTCACACACGGTAAAAGTTTCGGTTCAGCTGAAAGATCGCGCGATGATCGAACGCGCTCGCGAACGCTGCGGGCTCCCGGCCCTGGTCGACGGCAACCACCGGCTGTTCCAAGGTCAACACCGCGGCCTCGCCCTGCAGTTGCCGGGCTGGAAGCACCCGGTCGTGATCAAGCCCGAAACGGGCGAAGCGGTCTACGACAACTACAACGGCAGCTGGGGCAAGCAGGTCGAGCTCGACAAGCTCTGCCAAGCCTACGCCGCCGAAGCGGCCGCGGCCGAGTTCCGCAATCAGGGCTACGTGGTCGAAGAGACCAAGCAGGAAGATCAGTCCCTGCAGCTCGTCGCCACCGCGTACTAACTCGTCTGCCCACGGCAGAAGGAGTTGACGCGACGCTCAGCGTTGCGTTTGACCCGCGGCGACGTCGCCGCGGGTCTTTTCATTTGTCCTTCATTTCGGAGCTCTCTGTAGCGTTATGCCCAAGACCATCACGATGAAGATCCCGTTGCACGGCATTTCGACCGGCAAGGCGAAAATCGATATCAAGACCGCCGGCTTCACCGGCGCCTCCTGTCTCGACGCCACCAAGGCGATCCAAGGCATCCTCGGCCGCGTCGACGAAGATACGCCGACCGACGAAATGTACGATCAAGAAGAGCAGCACGAGCGGCTCGACAACGGTCAATAGTGCCGCCGGAGCGGCGTCCGGCGGTTACAGACGCCGGACGTTCGCTTCGGATTCTTTCCAAGTCATTTCAGAGGTCCACGTGTCCGACGCTCCCAAGAAGAAGTTGGAAGTGCTCATTCCCCTCGGCGGCGAAATCCGCGCAATCCATTCCGACGAGCTCATGCCGATCCTGGAAAAGCTCGGCACGACGACCATGCGACGGGCGTCGCACGTCGAGCCCGCCAGCGGCATCCGCCCCGAAGCTGCCGAATGGCTACGCAAGTTCATTGCCGGCGCCGACTCGGTCGACAGCCTGAGCCGTCTCCGCGAACACAAGAAGATTCGTTGGGAAGGCGGCATCATCACGCACCTCAACGGGCGTGAACAATGGTATGCCGATCTGCTCCCCGTCGGCGGCCCCGTACTCGGCCCGTTCGACACCAAGCAAGAAGGCCTCGACGCCGAAGTCGGCTGGCTTCGCGAGCACGGCTACCCCTTGGCCGGCGAGCAGGACAACTGCGGCTGCCACGACGACGTCGGCCCGGTGGTCTGGGTCGTCGCCAACGAGGGCGTCAACGGCGGTGGCGGCTTCGACTGGTTCAAAACGGAAGCCGCGGCGATGACCGAGTACGATCGCGTCGGCAAGACGGCCCCACCGGGGACGTCCGTCTATCTGATCCGATTCCTGCACGGCGGAGACCCGGAAAAGATCACGGAAGAGATCGACAACCGCCTGCCCGAGCTGGAAGCCAACACTAAGCAGTGGTACCGCGTTCCGTATCCTCAAGTTAGTAATAACAACACATGACCCTGACCGTTGTTCAAGGCTCGAATCGGACCCAAGCTCTCCTGCAGCGTATCAAGCTCGTCGCCCCCAGCTTCGGCTGGTGGCACGGCAGCTACCAACTCAAAGGTGCCGAAGTCACCCTGGCCGGCAACAAGCTCGAAGCCGGTAAGACCACGCGTCCGCAGCTCAAGATCATGGAGCAGACGCCGGCTCTGGTCGAATACAAGAAGAAGTTCCAGAAGCTCAACAGCGAGATGGCCGCCATCCGCGACTTCTACGGGGAAGACTTCCCCGCCGTGAACGGCGTCCGCCAAGTGCCGATTACCGCCGTCGGCCCGATGCTGCACGAGATCGTCGGCAAGGTCGACGCCATGGGTAAGCCAGTCTTCGACGCCGACCGGTACGTCCCGCGGACCGGCAAGCAGGATCAGAGCCTTGCCTACCGGCTCGGCCTACTGGCCGACGAGTTCGCCGCCGCGTGGCCGGAGCTCCGGGAAGAGATGATCGCGACGCTGGCTACGGACGTCTGGGAGAACGTCCAGCGCCGTGTCCCGTCGGCGTCCCGGATGCGGGAGAAGTTCTACATCGAAGTCGCGATGGTCGAGCTGGCCAGCGGCTCCGACGGCGACGAAGCCGTGGCCGAATTCAACAGCACGGGCGCGGCCGTCGACGACGCCACCCGCTACGTGCAGGCCTCCATGCAGCGGCAGGTTGATACGGCGATCGAACAGCTGGTCTCCGGGCCGCGGCTGGCCTTGGCCGAAGCCCTGAAGCAGCTGAACGAACTGATCTCCCGTGACGGCAACGTCACCGATCGCAGCTTCAATGCCGTCCGGGCGGCGATCGCCAAACTGCGGATGTTCGACTTCGCGGCCGACCATACCATGATGGATAGCGTCCGCCAGTTGGAACACCGGATCGCCCAGACCGCGGCCAACTCGCTGAACTCCAACAGCAACGCCTTCCTGGAGCTGACCAACACGGTCATCGCCAGCGTCGAAGACGCCGTGAAGATCGACGAAGATATCGCACGCTTTGGACGGGCTCGCCGCGCCGTCGCACTCTAATGAGCATTACCGGCAGCGAAATGCTCGGGCACGTTCGACGGATGCTCGGACGTCAGCCGCCCGACGAGCACACGTACGTGCAGCACTCCCCGGAAAACTACCGGGCTGCTCGCAACATCGTACTCGAATACGCGCGCCGCCACGTCCCCGGCTTTGCTTGGCCGTCGAATAACGACGACGTCAACATCTTCGGGATACTGGGTCGCTGGGTCGACGACAACGGTCCGGACGAGCTGAAGTCTGCGTGGTGTCGACTAATGTGCATCCATCCCGAGACTTTTCGGGAGCATGAGCAGCCGGCCCACGTTTCCAGCCCGCCGATTAACTGCCGTCCGTTATACTCCAGCGCGTCGCCGATCGTCAGATACGACAACCCGACCCCGACGACGACACTGCATGACCAAATAGTAAACCGCATCCTTAACACGGAGCAGGAGGACGATATGGAAACGAGCGAAGCCGCAAATGAGCGGCTACAACGCCTCATTAGCTCGTTGGGCGAAATCGGCGTTCCGCCCGACCAGTTGTTGCAACTGCTGCAGAAGCAAGCTGCACCGCCGCCGGTAGACCCGGCACCTACCCGTTCTCGTACCGTCCGCCTGGACTAAGAAATGACTCGTCAACGTCAAACCACCAGTTCGTCTCAAGAATCAGGCCTGACCTTCATTCCCGTCGGCGACGGTGAAAGTGTCAGCTTTAGCGGCGGCGTCATGCACGTTGCCGGCGTTCGACAAGAGCCCGTACGAATTGCTGAGAATCAGTCATCGAACGGGCTTACGAAGTATGTCGCAGTGATCTGGCGGGATCCGAACACGGGCGGCTTACGAACAAGCTGCAATTGCGCTGGATGGACAATCAAACGTGGCCGATTCAGAACGTGCAAGCACGTACAGGCACTTCAGAACAACCCTGAAGCGGGACAGTCGTTCGAAGCAGCTCGCGAAGCCGCCGTCGCGTCGCCGAGTAGTGTTGCACCGCGTACTGTAGAGATCGTCGAATCGATGGGTAAGGCACGGCGCAGCATCCAGCTCTAGTATTTACAGTTGGTCGGCTGACCTGTGGGATAG
>CAZWRK010000006.1:55780-63274 GCA_964635875.1 uncultured Aquaspirillum sp. | reverse complement strand
GTAGCCACAAGTCCGGGCAGGTTAAGCCCTGTCCGGTGTTGTGTTTATTCTGAAACTCTGAACGAGGAAATCGACCAATGGACCCGAACGTAGCCTGGAAAGAACTGTGTGAGATCCTGAACGGGGAAATCACAAGCGACTCAGCGGACCGCGGCGCGGAACTCTGCAACGCTCTTCACGAATGGGTTTCGGCTGGCGGAATGCTCCCAGCAGAAATGGAGCACTGCGGACGGAACGCATTCGACATGATTGTGTGTGCGATTGAGGGCTCCCTCGAAATCTGGTCACTGTGAAGGAGAATCGACCTTGAAATATCTCATCTACAGCGGGAATCACTACGGAATCATCGAGATACCCAGCGAGACAACCGGTAACCAGTTCGGCCAAATCAGCAACTGGTTTTCTGAGAAGTTCAACAGCGAGGATTCAGCGACGTTCGTGAAGCTGGATCAGGAGAAGTTCAACGTCTGGTTTGACTGGGGACTGTCCGGCCCTGATGGCGCTTGGTATCGGCTGTTTAATCTGAACGAAACGAAACTTCATGAGCTGAAGAAGTGCGAGCAGCACATCAGGCAGACTCAGGACGTCGTAAAGCTTCAGGTGATCAACCTGAAAAAGTACCACGACATTCAGGACAAGGTTTACGAACTGCTTGGAAGAACTCCGAGCGGCCAGAAGAAGATTCCCCACAGTCGCGGGAAGTGGCATCGAGGAATGGGGAACGGCGAAGGATCAGTCTTCCCAGATGAAGGGCGAATGCGATACGAGGACGGGCACGGGACTGTGCTCTATCCAATCTGCATGATGAACAAGGGATTCAATCCGGAAGAAGACGAGGCAAACGAAAAGCTGATAGCCAAGGCTCCGGAACTGCTCGAAGTCTGCTACCAGTTGATCCGGGCCTACTGGCCTGATGGTACGGAACAGGATGCTCCCGGTTCGATTGACTGGGACGTCCTCAACGATGCAGCGAACACGGCACGAATGATTGTTGATGAACTCTCAAACAAGGAGAACTAAGTTGTTCGATCCCAAAATTCTCAAAATCGAAGGTGAACCACTCAGAGTGATTCAAGACCTTGTAAGCAAAGTGCTAGAGGCGGCTGTAAGCGCTGCTGGCGAGCAGATTTTGGTGGCCCAGAAAAAAGGGGTTCACCCTCAAATCTTCTCGGCCTACTTGTCTTCTGCTGGCGTTCGTCTCGCCTGTATGTGGGCTCAGCAACAGATCATGCTGGGAATGGAGGATTGTCGTGAACTCCCGAGTCTCAGCCAAGGAGAAAAAGATCAGCTAGTTCAAGACGTGTACCTTGACATGAACACCAAAATGGTTGCGTTGTTCAATGATCGAATTTCAAGGCAAAGTTAGGAGAACGTCATGCGAAGGATCGCGATTCTGTTGACGACGATGATTGTGGCCGTGTGTAGCGGTTGCGGGTGGAAAGCAAATCTTGATTGGTGCGAAGGAGTTAAAGATGTCCGAAGAAGAAGTGAAGGCGCTGATGGAATCATCAAAGTCAGAAGCCGAATGGAATGCGAACTGTGATCTTGTGAAAAAGAAGTGTGGTGGATACCCCGGTTTCTGGTATTCGCTGATCGTGTTGTCGGGATTGTCTGCACGCGTGCAATCTAAATGGTCCTGAGCAATTCACCGACGTAGCCCCGGAGAGTCGCCGGGGTTCCATCGGTCAATTTCCTTACCCTTGTTCAATGGAGAGTGCTCAATGGCAAAGTCATCCCCGTACCCTTGGCAGGTTGGCCCGGAGTACAGTAACGCGCAGGACGAGATTACGGATCTGGACGGCAGAACAATCGCTACAGTCTGGGTTCGCAGAGCTCCCCCCGGCGCAACGGCACGTCAGCAGTTCCAGGACGTTCCAAAGCTCAAGGCCAACATCGCCGTAATGACAGCAGCGCCTGAGCTGCTTGATTCGCTGGTTGAAGTGCTGGCGTTTACCGAGGATCTTTTGGCAAGACGCGGAGATCCGGAAGCTCTGAACGTGCCAGTTCTACAGGGTGCCAGAAACGCCATCAACAAAGCCCGCCCTGAAGAGCAGGCGAAACCTGCTGTTGTCGATCCCACAGTTCCTGACCCATCGCTGGCGAAAGAAGTGTACGAACAGCTTTATCGATCTGCTGATTCATTCCGCGACATCGGTGTCCACACGAGCTACCTGTTGGGCGGTTTGCTGACAGGAACGAAAGTGAAGTATCAGGGCAAGCTGGCCCGGAATGCTGAGAGTTTCGTTGCTCTGTTGAAGGACTGTTTCGCCGACTCTCACCCGATCTGGAACTGGGTGGACCTGAGTGGCGTTGTTGACTCTGCTGTTCATCCTGACTCTGTCCCGGTCGATCCACTTGCCGACGGCATTTGAGGCTGAGATTTCAGACCGAAGCCCCGGAGAGTCGCCGGGGTTTATGTGTGCAATTTCTTACTCAAACAGCGAGGGGTTAACGATGACATGGGTTTTCCTTGAAGAAGACTTCAAGCACTACGCTATGAACTACATTGGGTGTGAACCTGAAACGGAGGAATACAAGAAATTTTATGATGCGTATCTCGCTGGCGTGTGTACCTGCCTCATGACGATGACAAAAGGCAGAAACGAAAACGCCAAGTCTGTACTGAAAACCGTATCGGAATACATGAGACGTCGCTCGCGCGATGCTGGTGCCATCGTTGCAAAGCTCAAGCTGGAATTGGAATCGACCGGATATGGATTCAGTTCCGTGCAGAAGTTTGCCAATCGGATGCTGCATCCCGATCTTTTCATGGACACATTCAACGAACTGAAATCCAAAGGCTTCGAGAATCGTGAAGCCTTCATGGCGACTCTTCTGGCCCTCAACCTTCGAAGTGTTTTGGAGATGTGACATGAAACGAAGAAACTTCATGATGACAATGGCGACTGCTGTACTTGGTCCACTGGTGAACCTGCGGAAAGAAGTCTCGGCAGAGAACCTGATGCGGGCATTCTGTGCTGAGGAACGATGTTCACGATTTGATCTTGAAAGCCCATTCGGGGTTGGATCGCTGACTTACGCTACCGATTCCAGGGCAATGATCCGCGCTGAGCTTTCGACTCGGGAAGAATACGGCCAGCGGTTCCTTCCTCCTGTTCGCTCTGTCTGGCCGCATTACTGGAACCCGACTGGAATCTGGGCTCCGGTTGAAGAATTCCTTCAGCCAACAATCGGACGGGATTATCAATGCTGCCCCGAGTGTGGAAACCGCAGGGTTTCACTCGGTGATCAGTACCCTGAAGAAAACGATCCCAGATTGATTGACTACGATCCGGACGACAATTCAGTCCGGGACACTTCATGCGTTCTCTGTCACGGCAGGGACTTCGGCGGGAAGGGTATTTCTGATGTGATGGGTGTCTATCACATGACATTCCTGCTGCGACGGATCGCTGCTCTCCCAAACGCACTCGTTTGCCGGTCCGGCAGTTGTGATCGGGCAATTCTGTTCAAGGCCGATGGGTTTGAGGGAATCTCACTGGGAGTTACCGACGATGAAGAATGAACTCACAAGCAAAGAAGTGGCTGAATTGCTTTGCATGGATGTTTCAAGGGTGTGTCGCCTCGCTCGATCCGGGAGATTGAAGGCTACCCTGCACGGCTGGAGCTGGGTTTTCAAACGGGCAGACGTTGAAGCGTTCCAGAAGATCCCCAGAAAGAGCGGACGCCCAAAGAAACCCACGTTTGAGCCGCTACTGATTGCTCACTTCGAGCAGGTGGGTAGGCTTCGAGCAACCTTTTCCGTGAAGGTTCCCAAGCAGCATCACGACGATCCTTGGGACTGGATGGAGCGAGTATTGAAGACTCGCGGCCATATCATGTCGCGAGAAGTTGACTTTGAGCCAACTCAGGACGATGGGCTTAAAGGGAATGTTGTGACGGCATTCCGAGTCATCGGCCAGTATCGACTGGAGAAGACTGTTGATGAGCCGCGTGTTGATCGCGGGCTTCCTGATAGCCCTGAATCCTGCCCTTGAGTGTTCCTACTTCTGCCGACAACTGGATGACCTGCTGGACTAGGTTGTCCATTCGCTCGGCAGCTTTTTGGTGCTCTGATTCACACTTACTCAGCGCTGCATCTGTGGCAGCGCTGAGTTTGTTGTTTCGGTCCCACAGGATTTTGATTGCACCTGTCAAAGCTGCGAGAACTGCGGTTCCTGCTGTGACGATTACCGGATCAGAAACGTCGATCATTGCTGACGCTAGAATTAACGCCCCTGCTGCGACTGCTCCGGCTGTTTCTTCAATGGCGTACTGCACTTCTGTGGCCTCTCACGCTGATTGAGCAGGTTCTCAATTTGCTTCCAGCTCAACCTGTCTATCGGGAGCTGTTGATTCACTTCTTCGCGCCAGCCTGCTCGCTGGTCACCTGCTCATCGCGGGCGGCAAGCCCAAGAGCGATCACGGAAACCGCTTCGACGATTCGCGTATAATCGGGGTTTGTCTTCGGATCGTCATCCAGAATCGTTTGGATCTGCCCGAGCAGTAATGTGACACCGGCGATTATCCCGGCCAGTGATGTTCGCCACGACTTTTTCATCAGAAAACCCCCTGAGTGACTTCCTTGGAAGACGATTCAGGGGGTTACGGTAGTGGTTTCAGTCCTGAGCTTCAACCCGAGTCTATTTCTTGCGGGGTTTCTGCAGCTTGAACACTCCGCGAGTTGTCCGGGTGTCTCCGGGCGTCTCGCCTTCTGACTTGATGGAATAGAACGCAAACGGCATTTGGGCACAGTGCGTCACGGTTTTGTCCTGAATCCCCTTCAGGATCGCCGAACAATCCCAGTAATGCCCTGGCCCGCAGTCTTTCGGGTATGCAACCCCATGGCCGCATGGGCAAAGCGAATCACGAGAATAGACCAGCTCATCGTCCGTAAAAACTGGATTGTTCTTCATTCGTTCCTGAAACGCTTCGATTCGCTCGCGGCCATACTTGTTGATGATCTCCTGAGCTGAGTCTCGAACCTTGACCGCCTCTTCGTACTGCTCTTTCGTGATCATTGCTGCGTTTCCGTGTAATAGACCTGACCGACTTTTGTCATTGTCAGTCCGGAGATTGAATGGAATGGGCTCGCCACGCGGCGAAACTTCCGGAGTTTTGGGACCAGTTTTTCGAGAAGCGGCGGATACAGGTACGCTGTGGCGACTGTGGCCCGAGACTCGTCGAAGTTCAACACGTCACCCTCTTCGATTGTGACCAAGTGGGCTACACCCGCGTCCTGAACGTTTTTTCTGGCCACTGCCGCCCGAGCTGGATCGATTTCGACTCCAACGACTCTATGCCCTCGTCTGGCGGCGGCGATACAGATTCGCCCGTCTCCGGCACCCAAGTCCGCAACCACGTCACCAGGGCGTAGCTCCAGCGAATCCAAAAGAGCAGCAATGACTTCATCGGGCGTTCCCTCCTGATCCGGGGTGACTTTGGCTTCGGATTTCTTCAGTCGATACTCTCTCTGCATCACGCGAATCGACTGACACATCGGGCAATCACAATTTCTGTTGTACGTCTCCAAATCTATTTGTCCCCAGCCTGGCCACTGGATGAACCGAGGAGGAGAAGAAGAGACAGGCGACTCGACCTTAGCCGCCTGCTCTTTTGTTGAAATGGAACCTGAACTGTCCAGCATCCACTTTGCTGCGTTCAGGTCGATTTCGCCAATACTTACCGCGCTGAGCCACTCCCCGGTTTCGTAGTCTGTGACCAAGAAACTCGGATAGCGAGACACGCGATTCCCGTATTTTCTCTGGTTAGAAGCCAGGTCCATGTCAATGACATTGTAGTGATAGCCAGCTTCCTTCAGTTTCGGCAGGACGTTCGCCTTGACTCGCCGGCATGGCGGGCAACTGGCAATGGAGAACATCGTCAGGCACTTCTGCCGATTCGCCGGCAACGCCTCCTTTTCTGACGACTCTGCAGGTGAGTCTTGGAGTACTTCGACGGTGAATCTGGCGGCGACGGCCGGGACAACTTCGACTGTGAAAAGCTGGCCGCATGTCGCCAGCATCAGAAAGAGATTCAGCATTGATCATCATCCTCATTGTTCAGAAATTCGAAGTATTCCAGCTTCTCAGAGAACGTCATTTCCTGATTGTGTTCTCTTCTGCGACGTCGATTCGTTTTCCGTTCTTTTGACAGGCAGCTTTTGCCAGCAACATGGAAGCCGTGTTGCCTCATGAACTCTCTGTCTCGGTCACTTTCGTGTTTCTCTGTCATCGAAATCACGCTGTCGTCGAACGGATGGCCAACGCTCCATTGCAAATCGCTTTGTTGCCACGAAGAACAGCCAAGCCGAAGCGGCCCCATTCAGGCCATGAGTTCAGAATCAACTGCCCCCAACTGTTGCGTTCGACTCGAACCCAGCGAAGGCGGCAAACTGAATGGCTCCACCAATGATAATCACCGGGACCGGGGAGATTATTGAACCCGGAAGAAGCAACCTGAGCCATGGTAAGATTGCGGTCCCACACACGGCGAGTCAGGTCAACCCACTGCTCATCAATGCGGAACTTCTTCATTTCCGCGCGTGAGCGAGAATTATCAAATCTCAGGCTTCGTGAGAACTTTGGCCACTGTCCTAAACCAGTTCCCTCGACCGCGCATCCGACTCGCGTGAAGAAGTCTGCCGACTCACCGCACCAGCCGCCCTCGTCAACTCCACCTTTGATGATGGCCGCAACCGAATGAGGATTGAGCCTGATTCCCTTATTGATGTTTCGCTTGGCCCAATCGATCATCACCGAATGGCCTACCGAATACGCCCAACAATAGCCGTCCGGACCTTGCAGCAGGTTTTCCCAAATGGGCTTGCCATTGTTGCTGAGATAGACGTGTTCCAGGCTGGATCGCTGCTCTTCCTGTTCGTCGTATCGGGCGTCCCATTCCGTTTCAGGAATCAGGACCATCTTCGACGGCGATTCGAACATCTTCTCCGGATACAGGCTGTAATCACGCTCGATGCAGCCATACGCGAATTTCTTCGAGAACAGCATTTCGTTCTCGTTGATGTTCGGCGCTTCGGTGTCGATGATCGGGATGTTGCCCTTGTAGAACTCAACCATGCTTCGCTTCCTCAAACAATCGTCTGGTTTCAATGATGTCCAGAATCAGTTCATTCAATGGATCAGCATCAGTACCTCGCGGGATGATGTTCTGTGATTCATCTTCCTCCATCAGTCTCCGCCTTTCCAAGCACCATCCGAGGGTGATCACCCCAGACTATGAGCGGAAACCATCCTTTTGGGCAAGTCTCACGCTTATCCTCGATACGCCTTGCAATCCATGCAATGGGATTTATTCCCTTCGACTCCATTTCTGACAGCGAGCCCTGAACTACAAATTCCGTTACGTGCTCATTTCCGATGCCCGGTTTTTGCCAATGAATCTGGAAAACATCGACTTCCATCAGACTTCACCTTCCTCCCACTCATGATCGCAGTCTGAGCACATGCGTTCCGGCCCGAGTTCAGTGTCTGC
>CAZWRK010000006.1:46801-55680 GCA_964635875.1 uncultured Aquaspirillum sp. | reverse complement strand
TTCGTCGATTGCCGCCCAGATGCATCAACCCTGACGTGTTTCTGAAGCCACAAGCGGGGCACACTGGTCCAACGCCTTCGGGTTTCTTTTTCTTCTTCATTTCTGGCCTTACGGAAGCTGGTTGTAGTAAGTGACAGCCTCTAACAATGACTCGGTATCCAACTCCAGTTCTCCTCTGTTCCACACTTGATAACGGACGTCGCTTCCGCGTGTGACAACGTCTAACGCCTTGTTGCTTGTGCTGCTGATGCACGAAGCGAGTCGCGAGATTGACTCAAACGTCTTCAGGTACTCGTAATCAACTTTGTGTGGTTTCATCCACCGTACTCCGTCAGAGTCTTCAGGCAATCGTCAACGCCCTTCGGAAACGGCATCACCTTCGCATGGCCATTTCGCTCGATCACCATGCACGGCGCTGGCAGGAGCTTCGGTTTAACGGCTTCCCACAGGGCTTTCATCGTGGGCTGCTCGTTGTCGGTGATTTGCTCCGGATCGTAGGTTCTCCAGCCAGCCTGGCCGTTCTCTTGAGTTGTCTTCGCATTCAGGTAATCGCGGATCGCGGCAGCGTCCGGTACCGCTGATTGGCCAAGCGGCAAAGTTTGTCCGGATTCCTTGATGAAGATTACGCGAAATGACTTCACAGCTTCATCCGGGGCTGGTGGCTCGTCCGGATTTGGCGTCGGTGGATCCACCGGAACTGGCGGATCGACTGGCGGCGGTTGTGGACCCACATCACCAACCGTGAGTGTCTGCCGGAAGATGGCCGACTTCTCTAACACCCCAACAGGAACCAGTGCCAGCTCGCATTTGCAGGGCTTCTGGCCCTGAATCAGATACGTGAAGTCTTCTGGGTTGAATGTCCGGCTTTCAGGCTTCCCGTCACCGTCGGCGAAAATCCCGTCCGCGCTGGTGGCCCCACTGATGATTGAGACCGAACCGGCTGGGAAGTCCATCACAAACAGCTTTGTTTTCGATTGGACTACATACCAAACGCCTGGCTTGATTTGGTCGACGATCTTTGTCGTCTCAACCTTCGCCGGCCCCGCCGTCGTTTCCGTGATGACTGTCTTCGTTGGCAGCTTCAGAGTCGGTGGAAGTTCGTCGCCACAGCAGGCAACAGGGAGCAGCAGCAGCCAAAAGAAAACAGTTCGCATGTTCCACCAATCAGCAAAAGTAAGTGAACGCGGCCAATACCAAAGCAACCACAGCGGCGATTCCGAGAACCGTCAAGGTTGCCTTCGGACTGTGAGCAAGCCCGAGAAGTAGCTCAGGGATTGCACTCAAGGCCATGAAAAAATCAATCATGATGAACTCCAGAAAATGCTTGTGCGGACTGCGACGAATCGCGCGGACCTGACTTTACGGGCTCAACCTGATCCTACCGCACAAGCGGCCCTAAGGTATTTCAATCGATCATCGCTTCAGCTTCCGCACGAACAGCAGCAACTCGTTCCGGGGGAGCATTCATTGACGCAATCAACGCCTGCTCTGCCAGCTGTCGCCAGTCTTCGCGAGTATGCCGCGGGATCTTCTTCTTTTCTTCCTTCGGCAATGACCGCTCGGCCTTGCGTGCAGCTTTCCGCGTTGCCGGGATTGCATCTTCGACGACATCCGGGTCCATGCGGCCCGTCACTGGATTGAAGTTCTCTCGCAGGAACTCCTGCGGATCTTCTGCCGACGTCCGCTCGAAACACTTCAGGATGATCGGCTGAAGGAATGTTGTCACCAAGGAAATCCACTCCATGTGGCACCTACTTTCGCTTTCGTTTTGGCTTTGACCGGCTTCCACCGATCCGGCATTTTGGGCAAACCTGAACACTTTGAGTCACGCTACGCGACGAGACCACGTTTCCACACCCTTTGCACTTCACTGGCGTCGTGCCTCCTGGAGAAAACATCCCGCCGCCTGAGTACAAACCAGTGATGAGCATCACAAACTCCCGGAGTCATCAAACGACAACAGCCAGAACGGTTTCCCGAACTGGCTGCTGAAGTGGAAAAGGATTCACGCGAGTGAAACCATTGGCAGGGACAGGATTCGAACCTGCGACCTCAAGGTTATGAGCCTTGCGAGCTACCAGCTGCTCTACCCCGCGACAATTTGACTTGAACACTCGCGATTCCTCCTGTTGGTTTCCACCCAACAGCGGACCACAATAACCGCAGTCTGTGAGTTCGTCAACCCGTTTTCGATTCGGGTTGCGGCGCGGCCATCCGGGAGTCGTCGGTTTCAGACCACCAACCTACGTGCCCATCGCAAAACCCCAAGTCACACGTTTCCGCCCATCTTGGCAAACCCATGTTGAAGCTGAACCACGCCGGCGGCGACTTCCCCTCAGCGATTTCCTGGGCGGTAAACGATCCGTGCTCGATTCCGACTTCGGCAATCCACGCCAACCGGTCCTGCGCGGCTCTCTCCGCCTCGCTACGGCCCTCGGGCTGCTCGGACAGCCTTCCAGACGTGATTGCCCGCCCGATCGCTTCCCTGAGCCACAGGAACGCGTTTGCGTCCAGAATCCGATGCCATGTGGAATGACTGGACAGGAATCCAGGGTAAATCCACTCGCTGTTGTTGCTTGATGAACAGGCGAACAGAGTAAGTTGGCCGGAGACGTAGATTTTCCTCGTGTTTTGCACTTTTGATCCTTCCTGTATGTTACACGTATCAGCGGGTTTTGACTGTTTGTTACACCGTAAGTTGTTTACTGCAATCACTTTGCGTCATCTGTAACACCGTAACACGATTTTGGCAAAACTTGCACCCCCCATACAGAATTTTTTTTCTCCGACCCCATCACTCTTTTCTTTCCTATAGGTGTTAAGGTATTTGAATGTTACAGTGTTACGGTGTTACAAGTAGTGAAGTAACTTTGTAATTAGTAGTGTTTTTATTGGTTATTAGAGGGGCGGCGGCTGTAACATCGATCGGCGGCGAAATGTTACAGGGATGTTACGGGCTACGTCTGAAGGAAAAGATCCGGCTCTTCCGGAGGAATGCAGACTTCGAAGGGCAGCATGATCCCCTGAGTCGGCTTGCCGGAGATTCTCTGGAGACTTCTGGCGGCTCCCGGAAGCCTCAGCAGAAGCTCTTCGATCTTGATTCCCTCCAGCGGGCTTCCCCTGAGCAGCGTGCGGCTGAGAACGCGGTGAGCCATGAAGATCCACTTCCGGGGATACTTTTCGATGATCCGAACCCCGTAGGTTGCCAAAGTTTCCTCAGATGACGTCTTTTCCTTGGCGTTGATGCAGTCCGCCAGCTGAATGAGACTCAGCAGGCTCTTTTCCCCGCCAGGAAGCCGAATGGGGCTCGTCAGGATCGTTTCCAGCGTCGTGTCCTGATCTTTCTCGACCTGCCCTTGGTCGTAGGTGTTGAGCATTTTGTGGAAAGTCTCGATGGCTGAGTCGTTCGGCATTCCGGTCATGGTGGCGAACACGGAAGCCGGTACTGCGAAGATCTGGCAAATTCGGTGCTCTATGGACTTTGGACGATTTGCCATCAGGAAATCGATCTTCAGTCTGGCGTCGTTTCCGATCGTGATGGCGGCGGCAATCAGCTTGTGGCGAAGTGCGTTGACTTCCTCAACCCCAGGTAGACGGAGTTTCCCCATGTTGGCCGAATCCGGAGGAACCATCTGAATCTGGATCCAGCGATTCTGGTCCACCTGCTTCACCAGTCCTGATTCGGTCGAAGCCGCCCATGCCATGAAGGCCAGTTTGGTGACAACCGCCCTCTGATCGGACGAACCGCGAATCGACTGGGAGCCACGGGACGCCCCTCGAAGAAGCTCCAAAATATCTCGCCGGTGCTTTGAGCTCTCAAATTCATCAATGAAGACGGGCCTGCTGGCTCGTTCGGCCAACTGCCGGACGCCCGCGGCGCTCTGGTTGCTGGAGTGAATCGCCAGTTTCCCCATCACTCCATGATCCAACGGATTGCTCTCTTCTCCGCAAAGCAGCTGAATCAACGTCGATTTTCCGCAGTTCGATTCCCCCAGGAGAAACACCATTGGCCGGAACATCCAGAAAGACTGGATGATCGATGCCACAACAAGGCTTGCCAGAATGTCCGCACAAATCTGGGCGTTCTCGTCCGGATTGGCGATTTTGTACTTCCACTGCTCAAGGATTCTCGAAAGCTCGGTGATTGCATCGAAAATCCAATCGCGGTCCTCGCGCCGAACCCATTGGGCAACTTCCTCGAACTCGAACCATGATTCGTGACTTCCGACGTCGAAAACATGGTCCTCATACACGCTCGTTTCGAGTCTGACGATGTCCTTCCCGTCATACACAACCAGTGACGTCCCGTTGACGATGATGGTTTTGTCGTTGATTCGCCAGATTCCGGCCCCCATCTTTTCGCCGCCGCGTTTGCTGGTCGCGGCGATAACGGCCATTGCGTTTCGAATTTCGGTCATCCCATACAGTCCGTTGGCGTCCGGATTGATCTTCACCTTCATCTCAACCGGTACGCCACCGATCTGAAGCAGACGCGAATAGGACAGCTTTCCCGGATCCTTGATTGTCGAGAACTTCTTGGTGTGAGACGAGAAGACTTCGATCTCCATCCCTTCAGTCTCTGCACAGTAAACGATCCCAATGTCCTTCAGGATGTTCTTGTGCTTCTCCAGCGGATCGGCCATCTGTTCTTCAGTCTGGCCACCGACCGGAATCTGAGTCGTGATTGTGGACTCCGGCCCCCACGGCTGAGCCTCGGCCAGCAGTGCGGAAAGCTGCTCCAGTGTGTTTCCGGCCTGTAGCCAGTCATCCAGTCCCCATTTTGGCTGGGCGTTCGGAAGCTCGATAACGTGAATCGAGTTCGCGATTCCGATCAGGCTGTCTGCGACGTCTCGCGCGTGTTCAGCTCCGACAATCTTCCCTGTCACTTCGTTAGGCGGATCGTTGTCAGGGACCACAACCACGTCTCTGTCAGCGAAGTATTTTGCGTAGCTCTTCAACCACTTTCCGGCCCCTCCCGGATTGCAGCTCGCGACCAGTCCGAGTGAACGCAGATAATCAACCTGCTTTTCACCCTCGACGATAAACACTGGATCCTCTTTCTTGGCGAGGGCCAGTTCTTTCAGTCGGTACGGGAATTTGTTCAGTCCCTTGGTTTTCCACGTCCAGCCATTGTTTCCATCTGGCTGTCGCTGACGGAAGTCCTTCTTTCTTCCATCCTTTCCGGGCTCAAGGCGGCAGACCTGAAACCGAAGAATCCCGTCTTCATCTTCGTAATCGTAAACCGCCGTGATTTTGCTTTGTGGCTCGGATTGTTTCGGCGGGAAGCAGTCAGACCACTTCAGACCGAACGAATAGATCACGTCCTTGGGGTTACACCCATTGTGGCAATTCACGATGATCTTCCCGTCATCGCTCGCCATCACGCTGAGACTGTTGCTGTGAACTCCTGCGCCTGTTTCATGGACTGGGCAATAGCACGTCCACGAACAGCCATCATGATTCGGCTTCAGGTTCCTTGCCTGAGAAAGAAGTTTGTGAATGTTCTCGTTTTGCACAGGGAATCCCTTCGAAAAGAAAACCCCGCTTTCGGCGGGGTGTGATGAAACTGAATGAAATTGAACCTTCAAACTGGACGGAATAAGTCTTCAGCGATTTCAGCGATTGTTGCTCGTGTTCGCTCCCTCATCTTCATCCACCAGAATTTCTCCAGCAGTCGGAAGCACACTTGTTCCGCGTGATACCGGCTAGCACAAAACCACCAGTGGACACCGGGGTAATTGATCTGCCACGAAATCACCGTTCTGCTGATGGATTTTGCTCTTGCACCATGTTGGTGTTCATCGGTCAGGATTTCCGACCATGGAAGCTCAACGATGACAGCAGCGTATTCGCACATCTCTGAGAGCCGGCGAACTTCTTCCTCGAAGATATCCCGGCGCTCACTCATTGACGGTGCAAGGTCATCTGCCTTTCGCTCAATCTGAATGAGCGTTTCCATTCCGTCAATCGTGTAGTCAGCCAGGCCCATCTGGTAAAGAGGCCGGCGAACAGTCCGGACTGGAACAAAAGCCCCCTCACGATCGTAAATCGAATCAAACGGAAACGGGTAGGTTTCATTTGTGTCAATCACAACCGTGAAAGGGCAAGCGCCTACCGGGGCGTCTTCTTTCGCTGGCTGGCTGAATGCGTCAATCCAGTAATCAGGAGGATTGTCGCCTCGAAGTGAAATTCCCTGACGTGCCAGATGAAGCCTCAGCTTGTTCAGCGTTGACTTTCCGACTCCGGGGACGGCCAGAACATCAGAAGCAGAAACACGGGACCACGATTGAAGCTCGGTGATTCGGAATAATCCGATCAGCCTCAGCATGACCTGAGTCTTCATGTTCATGTTTATACCTCCGCGAACAGATTGTCGTAGTTGACAATCTTCATGAGTCGCTGCATTCCGATTCGCTCAACGAGGAACGTCTTGCGGCCCGTGATTCCATCCTTCTTCAGTGACTGCATCACTGTTTGCCGAAGCCCAACGATGAATGTCGCGACTTCTGCTCTGCTGATGGCCGTGTAGATCCAGTTTCGACTCTGGACCATCGCGCCGGCCTTATCAACGAGGGCAATCACGAAACGCCACTGCGATCCCTGAGAACGATGCACACTCAGGCAATACCCAAGATCCCAATCGCCGACTGCTCCACGCTGAGTGTCCTCAGAGTCAGCAGATTCGATTTCGTTCTCCCGGACTGGGGCATGAAGAACGAGAACTGTCCGTTGTGGATCAGACAGGCGAACCCTCATTATTCCGGGGCTCAACTCCATGACTCGCCCAAGCTCGCCATTTGCCACGAAGTGCGATTCGTGTTTATCCCATGCGTCCTGATAGTAACCGTTCTTCAGGCAGACGATCTTATCGCCAACACGGAACGGGTTTCCCTTCACTGACACGCCATCCGGATTGATCAGATTCTGGAGAAGCTGATTCATTGGCTTGCGACTCACTGGAGAACCAGCGTTCTTTGCGGTGAGTACCTGAACTTCTTCTGTCAGGTCGCCAGTGTTCGAATGCAGAGACCTGATTAGGTTTTCCATAGCGGCAACCTGATCGGGTCCATCGGCCTGAACAAGCGGGAGATTTTCACCCTTATCGATGTCGAGTGAAGGGCTGAACGTGATCGTTTGCTTGTCTCGGATCTCCGCACACGCGAGAACGATTCGGCCATCGTTTCGAACGATCTCACGCAGGTGCCCTGTTGGGATGACCTGCTGAAGATCATAGAACGGCCGGCCATGACCAACCGGGGCCAGCTGATTGACGTCACCCACAAACAGAATATGGGTTTCTGGCGTGCAGGCCCGAAGCAAGCTGGCCATCAGATCAACGTCGATCATGCTGGACTCGTCCAGGATGATGTACCGGAATGGAAGCGGGTTCTGTTCTCCGTGATGGAAAGACCAACCGCCATCGTCACCAGTTTCGCCGGCGACTCCCAGAAGCCTGTGAATCGTTGACGCTGGGACTGTCACCCCGTTGGCTCCCATCGACTGAGCAACACGAACGGCGGCTTTTCCTGTTGGTGCAGCAACAGCAACAGCAGAATCACCGAACATGCTGACCAGTGCTTTCACGATGCAGGCGACGGCGAACGTCTTTCCTACTCCGGGAGAGCCCTGAAGACAGCAGACGTGACTCACAAGTGCGTTGTTGATTGCGTCCAGCTGATGCTGGCTGAGTGATTTCCCGCTTGGGGCCATCGACTCAATCAACGAAACGCTCGGCCAGTTTTTGTGCCTGCTTCTCTTCTGACTGATGAATTCAGCGATCTCCAGTTCGTGCAGTGCCATTCTGGAAGTCGCGACGTATTCATCACGAACAGTTACGAATCCGGATTCCCTTGCCCACGTTAGAGCGTCATCCGGAGAAGACCGGACACCACCAACTGTGCGAGTGACAGCTGACTTCGCAAATCCGGCAGGAACCCACGTTGAACCAGACGAACGTGATTCAACCTGAACAGCATGGCACAAGCAAAGCCCCTGCCTGTGAATCGCTGCGAGTGCCTCCTGATACTCTTCATCGCTTTGGGCTTTTTCCCTCGCGAGTTCGCAGTACATCTTGTCGGCGCTCTTGAACCCGATGCCCGGAAAGTCCATCAACACATAAGGATTGTTTCGGATCTTCTCGGGAGCCATCGCGCCCCACTTCTTGATTGCTCGGTCAACAGTCTTCTTGGGGAACCCGCGGCCGTCAATCAACTTGATCAGCTCCAGCTTTGTCTTTTGGACGTGGGCTTGAGATTTCAGGTAGCTGGATGCTGCAATCGCCTTCTCTGTCTCCCACCGGTTGATTGCCTGAGACACTCCAACTGGATCAGTCTTGAGGCGTTCGATTGCCTCAAACCCAAATTTTTCAAAAAGAGCGCGTGCCACTCTTTCTGTGATGCTTCCTCGCTCTTTTGATCGGCAGGAAGACTTGAGATAGGAGATGATTGCTTCTTCATCACATGGATCCTCTTCAGTGAATGAATTGAAATTGAACTGGGGACCGTGTTTGAAGTGGTCCTTCATGTGTCCGAACAGACGGTAGGTGATTCCATCGATCAGCTCTCCCTCGGCGGCATATCCCTTCACCGTGGAGAGTTTCCCGTCCAGTAGACGAACGGTCCCGACGACCATTCGGCGATCGGGACCGTTGTCAAAAACATAATCCTCGGAAACCCACACGCCGATTAACTCTGAATTTCTGGTCATGGTGCAACCCTTCCGTTCTTCACCCACGCCGCATGAGTGATTTGAAACAGGGACTTGAAGATCTCTTCGCACTTGCGGGCGGCAAGATCGATTTCGTAAAGCGGATAGGAAACCTGAGCGGCTTCCGGTTCGTGCGTTCGAAGGCTCAGGAACGCCATCATTGAGCGAGCGTT
>CAZWRK010000006.1:0-46701 GCA_964635875.1 uncultured Aquaspirillum sp. | reverse complement strand
TTTGTACCGTGCAGATTCCTCGTTGTATGAGAACCCGATTCGGTGACGATGCCATTCGCGCCACACGAACAGTGGAGCGTGAACAAAGAACGTCATCGAATTGTGTTCGAACGGCGAACCATGACGATGCTTCATCAGGTATGTGGTTGCTCGAGTGACGCTGAATCAGGCGACTACGGCCGCTTGTCGGCACGCTCCTGTGCGGCAGTGTCTGAATACTTCAGATTCTCATACCGCTTCAGCAGCTTCGCCTTGTTTGCCAGAAGGCACTCTTCGCGAGTGACGCCAAGCTCCTGACGAACTCCTTCCATGTAGAACTCAAGATCTCCAAGTTCTTCGATGACGTTTTGGCGATCCAGCTCCTTCCGATACACCACTCGCTTTTTGACGGCGTCGAGCAGCTCGCCGGATTCGCCCGAAATTCCCACTGCCATGTGCAGCAGGTGAGCATCCCCCGGAGTCATCTCCGCGATGATCGTTTCCCCTGGCTTCGCGAGTGTCCTGACCATTTCCTGATAATCGATTTCTTCCGGTTTCAACTTTCTTCTCCTGTGGCTCATCGAATGACAGCGTTGAATTAACGCCGTACTGCATTCGCATGAGGATTTGCCCGAAGTGCATCATCTTCTTCAGATCTTCAAGCCCTGCTTTCTTCTTGTATCGCAACAGGTATTTAAGAACTGAGTATTCTGCCGGAGAGAGTTTGAGCACTTCACCAATCTCAATCGGCTGATAGCCGGGGGGAACATCTTTGTAATGATTCCCCCCGTGCTGAACGTGCATGACGTCAGACATTGCCTCTGATGCCCTTCTTGGACTTCTTCTTGCCCTTGCCGCCTTCAGGCTTTGCCTCAGTCTGCTCAGGTTCTTCCTTCTGCCGAGCATTCTTTGAAAGCCAGTTCACAACGTCGTCCTCCCACGTATCGACGGTCTTTTCTCCAACCCCACGGATTGAGCGAAGTCCCCTCGGGTAGTCGCGATTTCGTCCGCCTCGAACGTTCTCGAACTGGCCGATCGTCCAGATTCCGGCTTCTTCCAGCTTCTCTCTCTGCTTTTCGGTCAGAGTCAGAATCTCGATGATTGGTGTTCGCTCCCAATCAGTCGCGTCGATCTTGGCCTGAGTCGCGTCGTTGTCGTGATGCGTCTCTTTCTGGTCGGCCGTTCCACCTTCATCGAACGACAGTTTCTTTTGTGGATCAGGACGCTTCGGCCCCTCAGCAATCAGATTGGACAACTCGGTGTAGGCCAACTCCAGCTGCTCTTTGGCGGCTTTGGCCTGTCCCTTTCGAGTGTCGTACTTCTGCTGTGCTTCATGCACTCGCTCGTGAGCTTCGCGAATCGCCTGATAGTGCTCCCATTCAGCTTTCTTGAACGCGAACTCCTTTTCCTTTTTGTCTTCCTTCGGTGGCGGTCCATTCGCCAGCTCGCCGGCAGATTCTGCAACTTCCGGTGGAACTTCCTGAACTTCCGGATCTTGCTTCTTCTTTTTCATCTGTCCTCCAGGCAAAAAAAAGCCCAACCCAAACGGGCTGGGCCTAACCAGAACACACGAACGAACTACGTTGCTGCTGCGAACGGATCAACAGGGCCAGATCCGGCAGTAGCTGGCGGCTTTGCTGCTGGAGCTGCCGCCTTCGATTCTGACACAATCCACTGGCCAACAGTGTTCGCCAGTCGGTTATACAAAGACGCGTTCTTCGGCCAGTCCTTCACACGAGGGTCAAGGAGGTGGTACATGGCCAAACCGATTCCGCCGATCTTGATATACGTCTTCCCCGGCTTGTTGGCGTCCTGTTCTTCAACCAGCTCGATCATCATCGGACGGCCGACAATCTTGGTCATGTCGATGTCCGGATTAGTGCCGGTGTCCTTCCATCGCTTCACGTCATTGGCGTTGAACAGTCCGGTAACCATTCCAAGGCAGGTCATGCGCCGCATTGGCCAGCCCTTGCCGGTCTTGTCCTGATGGAAGATCAGTTCATCGTGAGTCTTACCCACGTCATCAGGAACAGTGGACGCGACAATCTCGTACTCCAACACATGAGCTGATCCATTGGCCCCGCCGAACTGATCAAACTTCGTGATTACGACCATGCACCGACTGGGGCTTGGTCTCGATCCGCCGCCTTCGTGAATCTTTGTTGGATCGTCAGGTGTCTGCGAAAAGTCAAAACTCAGTGACATTTATCTTTTCTCCATTGAGATGCTTGATGATGGCCGCGTCGACCGCGTCGGCCTCTGCTTTGGTATCCGCCCACGTTGGGGGATAACCGAGTGCCTGAAGCCCGACTGAGTAAACCAAAGCTGGTCCCATCAGGTCGAGCAACGGAAACATGTGCCAGTGCCAAAAGAACTGGATCAGGTTAGGATCAATCTCTTCTGCACTGGCCATGTCGCAAAAATCCCAGACGTGCCGCTTCCAATCAGCCCTTGGCGTTGCTCTTGGCGATTTCGGCCTTAAATCTGGCGATGAGATTTCGGATCTTCCCACGGGGAGCCTCCTGCGGTTTCTTGACGCCACAGGCTCGACAAATGCCCTCGCTGATTTCAGCGATAGACATTCCTTGGCCCGGATTAGTTGGGGATGGAATCTTCGATCCAACTGCGGCGATTTCCTGCAACAGCTCAACAGTTACAGGTTCGTTTGAGTCATCAACTGGGGCAGACTCAAACGGGGCAGGATCGATTGTTGCTTCAATCACTGGGTCAGCAGCAACGGCCGTTCCCGCCTCTTTCACTGGAGATTCATCGACAACAACCACAGAAGGTGTCGCTGCCGCCGCTTCTGCTTCCAGCTCCTTACGTCGCTCAGCCGGGGACTTCTTCACAGGCTTTGGATCTGCCGAAACGGCTACACCAGCGTCCTCCAGTTCTTCAGGAGTGTAAACGCCGGCAATCAGTTCCGGGGCCATGATTCGAATCGCCTTCGTGATCAGGCGAGCCCGCAACATTGCCCCACGGTCTTTCCGCCAATTCGAGTCCGCTTTGTCCAGTTTATCACCAACAACGGCCCGCGCGTCTTCGATCGTGTACTTGATCGTCAGCGTTTCGCCATCGTAAGTGAACTCGGCCTCAGCGGCTTTGTGGTCATCACCGAGATTGATCCACCTGATTTTGCCGCCAGCAGCCTTGAACTTGGCATTCATCATGTCGGCTCGCATGGAGGGACGGCCGTTGATGATGTGGTACGTTTTCGCGAACTCAAGCGGTGTAATTCCCTCGCACATACAAGTGAGCGCGAGAACTGCACCGTCTCCCGGAGTATTAACTCCCATGATCGCAGACTGCTGGAACGACTTACCCATCTGCTCGATGAACGCCAGCGGATTGTCGATCTTCTCATAAATCTGTGATGCCCTTGTCAGGGCTGTGATTGGAACGTTCAAAACTTCCTCATCTTTCTGCTGAAAAGCAAACTTTAGAACAACTGATATTCACTCAATCGTGAATACAACTCGAACTCGATGTCCGCATCGCTGCTCACGTAAGCCGCGATGTCGTCCCATCGTCCTTCCTCAACAAGCTGGAAAACCTTGTCGCCGGACATTTCGTAACCTGCTGGTGGGACGATCCCCAGCAGTCTGCAAACTTCCTTCAGTTTCTGCGCCGGCGAATTCGGAAACAGAGCGACCATCAAATCGATCGATCCCCGGTCTCCAAACTTCTTCCGGCTGATTCTTTCTGGAGCTTCAATCCCCAGAATCATCGAACGGGCAATCAACACACTGTCATCAAATCCAGTGATGTTGTAGCCGCAGCGAGTCTGGAAACGCTGAATGTGCAGCCACAGCACTCTCAGCAGCTCACGCTCTTCATCATTGTCCTTTGCGAGCATTGTGACTCGATGCTTCGCAGACTTAATGCCAAGAGCCACAATCCTGCATCCAAGCGGGTTGAATCCGAGCTTCAGCCATTCAGCCATCTGCTGCTCATGACCACTGCTGGTTTCAATGGAAAGCTGCTCAGAGACCGCATCTTTAACTCCCTGACGCGGCTTTTGTGCTGCCATCTCGATGTTTCCCAGCTTCATCAGCTGGGCGATGGACAAAACGGGAATCTTCTCCCGAATAGCCGCTACGGTCTGTTGCTGCAACTTCTCCACGTCTACAGGAGCGTCGGGCTTCAAGGGCCGTTCGACCGGGACAGGGCGGGGGTTTCGTGATTCGTCCGGGACGGTTTCAAGGTCGTAAACGAATACAGAACCATTTGGGACAGCAATCCCCGACTCCACCACTGGAGGCGGCGACTCCGGTGGTGATGTGTCGAAAATCGCGAAAGGATCTACAGCGGACAATGGATTCCTCCTAAGCAAAAACCGGGGGCGGGGGGTTACGTTCCTGCTGCTTCGCAAGGAACACTTCTTCGCGGTCAACGTCGATATCTCGCGGGGCTTTGATACCGACTCGAACCTTGTCGCCGCGAACCTCGATGATCGTCAGCGTGATTTCGCCGGCGATAACAATGGATTCATGCGGCTTCCGTGACAGAACAAGCATTAGAATTCCCTTCCTCAAAGAAACAGAAAAGCCTCACTGCCACTCTTAGGCAACGGGGATCAGCCGATTCGCTTTGGTCCTTGCGAAGTGAGGATTCAAGCAGCTCCGATTCGAACGGAGACTTACAGATGGGTTAGACTGTCGTGCGCACCAGCACACTGCTGCTCGACGATTGGAGCTAGTCGATGTCCAGGTCGGGCGGAATCTGGGTTTCCGTATCAACCGATTCAGTCTGTCCAAGATCATCAGGGGCAGCTTTAACGCTGTCCCAGTCCTTGAAGAACGAATCGTTTTCAATCAGATCAATAATGAAGGAAGCGGTCTTCGCCACAACATCAAAAATCCGGGCTTTTGCCTGAACTGGACGGGGCAGACACTCCCAAGGAAGCAGATTCGGGTGAGTCTTTGCGGCTTCGCTGTACTCGCCTTCAGTCCATCCGTCAGCCAAGTGCTGCTGCATCCACTTTTCGTGTCGCTCTTCGTCTGTCTCTGACGTTGCACAGCATTCCTGCATTGCCTTGATCCGACGAGCCTGGCTTTCAGGTCCAAAATTCTTCGGGTCGATCGGGGGCTCTTTGAGCATCACGCGGATCTCTGCCGCGATTTTCCCCTGCATTTCTTCCATTGCTTCCCAAATCTGCTGCTTCACTGAAACTCTCCATTTCTGATAAAAAAGAACACGGACAGGTGAATTCTGCGCACGGAAAAAAACACAGTCGTTGCTGCATTTCAATACAACGACTGTGTTATGTGGAATGGAGCGTCCCGAGTGCGCCCAAGAATCAAACTCACTCGTTCCGTTACCGATACTTCCATTTCCACGCGAGTGGCCCCACTTGCCCGAGGGGAAGCAGCTAAGACTGGCGTCCGTTCTGCATCCAGTTCGTCATCGACTCAGTAACGAATCATTGATGACTGCCGAATCGACCGGGGGTTGCCGCCATCGAAACAACGGCAACCTGAGTGCGGTCGGTGATCCTAGCAACTGTTTTTGAGGCGTCAATAACAAACGCGGCCCTATTGGTTGTAAATTGAAAACAGCCGTCTACGTGCAGCAGCAACTGACGGCTTCACTCTTCGCCGCTTATTGTCTTTTTCGCCGACGATTTCCGTCAGGGTTCCATTTTCCTGAAGGTATGCGTCCGTGAAAATCTTGTTGGCATCCTCGAATGTTGGCGCCATCGCTTTCAGCAAATCGCGAGCAGTCTGGATTGACGCGTCATTTTTCGCGGATTTCTCTTTCGACTCAGTTGAAAGAGCTTCCAGTGCCCGAATCGCGATATCGTACTTTTCTTCCAGAACAGCCTGCTCCAAAGCCGGCGACTGAACACCATCAATGACTCGCTGAAGAGCTTCAGTTTCGTCCGGATTGGCGGTTTTCATCTTTTCTTTGGCTTCCGTAGCCGCTGCTTTCATCAGGTGTTCATTCAGAACCTGCTGCACCCGTTCAGGAGCAGCGTTTTGGTTCATCAGAGACCTGATTTCTTTCAAGGTGTCCTTGCGGGCCTGAGTCTTTGGTTCCTGAACTCTTGCACCAATCCCGAAGAACATAGCCAATGCAAGCGCTGAGCCCATTGCCGGCCCTTCAGCTCGAACAGCGTTCCATGCTTCCTGCCCGATAAGCGGAGACACCATTCTGATGAAGTATTCAGGTGATGCAAACTTCTCTCCGCCCATTGATTCGCCGTGGAAATAGTCAAACAGGATTGAAGGCATTGGAGCAAACTTTCCTCTGAAGTAGCCCCACAGTGTTCGGCCAGCATCCACTTCTTTGCCATCCTGCTGTCTTCCCATCATCAGTCTCGCAAGCAACGAAACATGCTGCCCGAGTCCGGCCGTTAGGTCCAGAACGGTTTTTCCGATTCGAACGCGGCCGAAATTCGGATTTGTTGGAGTGGGGAAGATATCCCATTCTTCTTCGTCGCCTGGGGGACCGTAGGCCAGTGACATGCCCGTGAAGACAAGCCCCATCACAATCGCCTGTGCGGCGGCTTGATTCACCCATTCTGCAAGGGCCATTTTGCGAACTTCTGAGGAAGCCCCCTCGTAGCCGAACCAACTGCTGTTGTGCCAGGCTGGCTGTCCAACCCACCACTGCAATCGGCTCATCCACCAGCGAGGCGAGAAGAACACATGAGTTATTGCCTGAAGCGAATTCGCTCGATCTCCAAGGCTTCCGCGTCCAGTCGAAACATTGATGAAATTGGCGATTACACGGAGTTCTGCATTCGAAATGCTTCGTTCCCCGTTGATCTTCTTTGCCAGTTTCTGAACAAGGCTTCGGAAGACAAGCCGGCGCTGCGTGTTAATAAACGCGGATCCGGCCCGCTCACTTCCGGCGACTCCCGGAACCCAGTCAGCCCACTCTGGAGCCCACTGATTGCCCTCTTCTCGATTGATTCCGCCGTGAATGCCGGTGATGGCCAGCTTCCCGATTTTCTCCATGCGTACCCAGTCTTCATCAGCATCGAGTTCGGCCGCAAGATCGAACAATGCCTTTTCAGATGGGAAGATACTTCCAGTCGTGAACGGATTGGCGAACGCTTTGGCGATGGACTTGGCGTAAATCACTGGGTGTGTGATACCCAGCAGAAAACCCTGACGACCAATCAGAGATTGGTCCCAAGTCGTCAGGATCTTTCGAATGAAGCTGGCAGCTCCCCCGACGACCGTAGAGCCGTACTGGTAGACCTTGCTTTTGTTCTTGAACTCCCATTCTGACCGCATCTTCGCCAGTTCCTGCCGTTGCTTCTCGATGGAGAATCGCAGGTCTTTCATTTCTGGCGTGAGGACTCTTGTCTTCGGCTCCTTCTTCTTGAAGTCCTTTTCGGCAATTCGGCGAGCAAGTTCAGCATCCTGCTTCTTCAGAAGACGGACATAAGCGGCGTCCGTTCTCTGCTGTTTCTGGCCTGAGTCCTCGCGAGCCTTTTCCCGCTTGTCCTTCAGTTCAGCCAGTCGAGCCTGCTTCTTTCGGATTTCCTCAGACGTGAACTTCGGTTTCGGCTTCTGGTCCTTGTAGAGCGTCCCAGACTTCAGATCGGCCTCAAGCTGTGCGATTTCCCTATCAAGATTCTTCTCAGTCTTCTGGACCTGCGTTGCCGTATCCAGAAGCCGCAATTCATCACGAATCGCTCGAAGTGCTTCAAGCTCTGCCCGCTTCGCTTCGATGGCTGGAGAATCAACAGGGGCTTTCGGCGCCGTTGGATACAGCCTGCCGGCGTTCAGGTCCGCCGTGATTTCCTCGATGGACTTATCCAGGGCTTTCTCTACCCTCGCGATTCGCTGTTCGTCAGTGAGCGGCAGTTTCCCGAACGTCTCGTTGTAGAGCTTCTGGAGCCCGTCCCGTTGATGTCTCAGGGCTTCCAGTTCAGCATCCGGAACAAGTAGCTTCCTCTTCTTCCTGATCGGTTCGTTTTCGTTCAGGGCTTTCGTTAAATCCTTGATTCTGTTCTCTGTTGCCCGCTTGGCGGCATCGAGTGCTGAGCGAAGTTGTCCTTCCGTTGCCTCGATGACTCCGGCCGCTTTCTTCGCATCTTCAACCAGTCTTCTGAGCATTCGCTGCTCATCGCTAACTGGTGGTCGCTGTGGTCCAGTCTTCGGCGGGGCGGCGCCTGAGTTCCAGTCCGCAATCTGTTCCAGAAGCAACAACTGTGCTTTCTGGTCTCTGCGAATTACTTCGATTTCGTCCTGAGACGGTTCGGAGTAAACGCCGATTCCGGACATTGCTCGTGCAACCTGCTCTTTCGTGAGTTCTGGCATGATTGCTGACAGGATCTCATGAACACCGTCAACAGCACGTTGACGGCCCTCTGGTGAAGCATCGAGATTGTCGCGAGCAATCACAAGACGATGCAAGTCGCGAGCCACACGGCCAACAGATTCGCTGTCTTCGGGCTTCAGTCGTCCAAGAATACGGTCTCGCTCAAATTCGATCGGACCGATTCCGGATGTAACCTGAGTCCATGCCTGCGTCAGCTGCGGGGTCAGCTTTTTGGCATCTGGCCCGAATCGTTTTTCCACTCGACTGAGGAAGTCGGCCAGTTTCTTGACACCCTGCATCGAGTAGCCGGCGGCAATCTCAACCAGTGCCTCCATCAACTCCGCGGTAGCGGTTTCGATCGAGAACACCTTTCCTCGCATTTTGGCGAGCTTCTCGAACCCGCTTTCTACTCGCCTCTTTCCTTCTTCAGCGAGTCGCTGGAGAATTCCGGGAGCTGCCGGCTGTGATTCTCCTGCAGGATCCGCCGCCGTTTGTTCCGGCGCCGCTGGCGCTGCCGTCGCTGCAACAGCTGCCTCATGAGCTTCCTTGAGTTTCGCCTCAAGGTTCTCGATCGACTCGTTTTTCCCGGCAATGACGGCATCCTGATCAGCCATCAGCTTTTCGAGCTTCGCGATGTTCTCTTTCAGAGCATCGATCTTCTTTTGGAACTCGGCGAGCTGCTCCGTGCTCGGTCTCTGCTTGTAGGCAATCTCATATTCCATCGCCATCTGTTCGAGTTCGAACTCTTGATTGATGACGGCCTTGCGTGCCTGAAGAGCTCGTCCAGCGAGCGTGCCGACCGTCTCGAGAACCTTCTCAATCAGGAACCGCTTCGCGGCCCGATAGATGGACGCGTCGCGTTCCGCGGCGGCTTCGCCGGCAGAATCACCGCGGTCGCGTGCCGCAATTTGACTCTTCAGGGACGCGCGAAGATTTTCGCTGAGTTCGGCGTTTCTGTGGTTCAGCAGGTCATTTTCGTATGGAGTGACCACACGGGGATACTGCGCGAGTTCACTGATCAGCGAATCAACGTGCCTCCGTCCCGCTGCTGTCTTTGCGTAAGCATCAGCTGCCATCACGCTCGGCTCACGCGGTTCCCGTGAAGGAATCTGGCGGGGCTCCATTCCGAGTTCCGTTCGAGACTGCTCGCTGAAGGCGTTCTTTGTTGAGTAGTACCGATCGAGTTCCGGCCATACTTCGCGATCGCCAGTCGCAGTTTCCGGAGTCCCTGCAGGATCTTCCGGGGCTTCTGGGGAAGACTCTTCGACGGCCGTCTGAATCGCTTCCTCAATCACTTCAGAAGAAAATGCGGACATTCCTTCATCGAACAGTTCTGGTGTCGCTTCTTCCAGATTCGGGTAGAACTGGGACCGAATAGCGTTCCAGGTGCTAATCAGCGTTGGCTTCATCACTGACAACACGTTCTCGTCGAACTCACCACTACTCAGAAGATCCCGAATCAGGATTTCGAACTTCGTCGTTTGTGCCTTGAGTGAGTTCAGGATGATTCCGGCGATTGCTTTCGCCATTTCCTGAGTGACCGGGAAGAATGTTGGTGGTGTTTCTCCACGAGTGATCTTGCCCCATTCCTTCCAAAACGTGTCGAAGTGGTCGCGGTTTCGCAACTGTAGCTCACGAAGACGCTCGCGAGCTTCTTCGGCTTTCTTGTTGTTCTTCGGTTTCCGCGGCGCAGGATCCGGAATATCTGGGAATGTTTGCATTCCCCAGTCTGGGTTTTGCTGAGCTTTGAAATACGCCTCTTGGGGTGTCTTGCCAGTTCCAGCAGTCGCCCCAGATGGAGCAAGAATCGTCCACTCATCAAGAACCCGCTGAGGAAGTCCACTGAGTGTTTCAGATTCTTTTCCGGGCTCCACAAGTTCGAAGCCACTTGGCATGTTAGCCTGAGTGACTGGTGACTTCGTAATCCTTGGAGCTGCTTTCCCCGGACGATGGGCGTCTCGCTGAACCATCACGTTGCCAAGCTGATCCAGTTCGTTCTGGAGGTTGTCCAGTTCGATCTGTCCCTCAACTGGCTGTGCCAGGAACGCTTTCAGCTGTTCGACTTCTGTTTTGTGGCTTGCGATTACGTTTTCGAGATTGCGGACTGCCGTATCAAACTCAATGTATTCCTTGAGATGATCGATCAGCGTTGACAGTTTCTGAGCGCGAACGATCTTCGTTCCGCCGTCAAACTTGATTTCTGTGCCTGACGTGGAAATCCACTTCATCACAGGATTGCCGGCTTCGTCCGCAGAGACTTCCTTTCGCTCGCCATAGAACATATTGAATTGAACCGGCCCCCAGTCTGCATCGGCGATGTAGTTTCCGGGATCCAGCTTGTCATACAAGTTGGCCAGCATCGGGATTCGGTTCTCCCGAGTCTTCTTGCTTACCGATTCGCTTTCTTCATCCAGCTTCTTCTTGAGTGCTTCATCGGCTTCTTTGAGGGTCTTGTATTCTTTGCCCTCAACCTTCAATGGTGGGTTTTCGTCAACGATACTTTTGACCTTCAGCGCGTTCTTCTGAATGCGTTCAATCTCCAGTTCGAGCCGCTTGATTTCGGCCTCCCGTGATCTCAGTCGTCCACGCTCTGTTGATCGCTGCTCCAGTGCCGCCTCGATGTCCAGTCGCACCTTTCGAATCTGGAATTCCAGCTCCTTGCGACGGTAGAACATCGGGTCGTCGTTCATGGCCGCTTCCATATCAGCCATCGACATGAGCGATTCACTGAACGGGTCGTCGAACTCGGCGCCAGCCTTGCCGGAAAGAGCCTGCTCCGCGGCCTTGGCCTTGCGAAGATTCATCGCCATCAGGGTTCGGTCAAGCGATTTCTTCATCGCCATGACGTGAGCCCGAACGATCTTATTGATGTTTCCGAATCGAATCATTCGCCCGAGTCGCTGTTCGCGCTTCGCTGGAACCATCGGGATGTCGAGTTCCCAGATGTCCTTCAGGCGAGTCTGGACGTTGACGCCAGTCCCCAGTGTGTCTGAGTGACCGATGACGATACGGACAATGCCGGCTCGGACCTTATCCTGAAGCTCCAGCATTGATTCCATTGACTTGTTGTGATCATTGATGATCTGAACTTCGTGCTCAGGAATTCCCTTCGCAATCAGCTTTCGCTTGATCTCGTTGTAAAGCCATCGGTCCTCATCGGCGTTTGGATCTGGTTCAGCATCTGAGTCTTCATCTACATCAAGCGTGACTCCTTCGTTTGCTGCAAATGCCCTGAGATTGTCGAGACTCATTCGCCCTGAGATGTCAGAGAAAATCAACTGCGTGAGCTTCTCTGGCGTTCCCTCCTGGTATGCCTCGAACACTCCTTCGATCATCTTGTTCACCTTGCTGCCGGGATCATCGGCGGCAGTTGGATCAACAAGACGAACATCGATTGCAGCAGCTTTCGCCGCTCCATAAATGACAACCGGAATCCATGAATAGATTTTCTTGTCTTCGCCTTCCAGCGCCTTGTATGCGTCGTAGACATCGAGGAAGAACCGGCCGAATCTCTCGAACTCCGGCGACACTTCCACCATGTGCAGCGTTTCTTTCCCGTTCTCCATCGTCGGGAAATCATCGTTGTTGCTGTACTCTTTGATCTTGTCATGAAGATCAGAGCCAAGAAGAACGTCCCATCCGGACTGAATGAACTGGGCCAGCTGGTGCCCGTTCTTGAACTTAGACAGTCGCGTGAGTCGCTGGAATTTCCCGACGGCATTTTGCTCGAGTGTCGTTGAAATCTTCGCGAACGTAGCCACGAACTTGTCGAACGTATCAACGTCGAATTCTCGGAGAACGTCCGGGGCCACCATGTTCATCAGGAGCCATGATTCGCCAAGAGTGTTCGTGATTGGCGTTCCGGTGGCCATGAAGGTGTTTCGGCCCCGGTTGTTGTCCTGAACAAACCGCATCTTAACCAATGCGGACAGGGCTCGCCCTGAAACGTCCGTGGCGAGACCTTTGATTCCTCGGTCCAGCTTCGTGACAAATGGCGGCTTTTTGTAGTCATGGGCCTCGTCCAGGAACAAAGCATCAACGCCCATGTTCTCGAAGTACACGTCCTTATCAGTTCTGTCGTTCACTCTTGCGATGATCTTTTCAAGCCGCCTGATCAATGAATTGATCTGCTGCTGAATCGCCTTCACCGACGGAGAGCCCCTCCCGTCTGCGAGTTCCGTTTCGGTCATCACAGCGTGAAGTTCTTCAATGAGCCCCTCAACCATCGCCTGCTCGCGTTCCGGGTCGTTTGGCAATTTCATGTTGAAGGTGGACTTCGCCATCACAATCGCGTCCCAATTCCCGGTAGCGATTCGGGCCATGAATCGGGCTCGATTCTGCGGGTTTAGGTCGTCTTTCGTTGCGACCATCACTTTTGCAGCTGGGTAGACTTCCGTGAATGTTCTCGCGAACTGCCCGAGTGTTGAATTCTGGACAACCAGAAGAGGCTTATTCGCAATCCCCAGTCGCTTCATCTCCATTGCGATTGCAATCAGCTCGAGGGTTTTTCCGGCGCCAACGCCGTGAGCAATCATCCCGCGGCCCTCACGAATCGCCCTCCATACCGTGTTCTTTTGGTATGGACGCATTCGCTTCAACCAGACTTCGGACATTCCCGGAAACGTCAGGTGTTCACCGTTATATTTCGGCCGAACATAGAAGTTCTTCTGTTCGTTGAATGCTTGTTCAATCTTCGGGATTGACTCTTCATCTGACTTGGCCCACTTCTCAAATGACTCCTTGAGTTTTTCAGCTTTCGTCTGCGCGGCCTGAGTCTGCCCCTCATCGACAACATCGACCTCACGAACCTTGCCATCTGCTCCAATGCGAGGGGATTTCTTCATGACTCGAATCGGGGAACCATTGATGGCCTTGGGGAGAAGATCAAACAGATCAACAGACTTTGTTCCCCATTCGTTCTGAATGTTGCGGGGAATAAACCCAGTTCTGACGGTCCAAATATCGCCTTTTGCGTGATATTTCGTCTGTGCTTCCGGAACCCCAACGACCGTCCTCAACCATCGGTCAATGACTTCTGTCGGAACCCAGTTTGCACCAAGACTTGGGGTAATGGCGTCGATTGTCATCTTGGCCGGCTGAATCTGCTTCAGGAACTCCACGTTCTTTTCGAAACGCGAGTCACCATCTTCAACGGCTTTCTGTGCGTCCCTGAGTTTTGCATGGACGTTGCCAGACAGATAGGTGTCTGCCGGCTCCAGCATTGCCGTTGACGGGTTAATGAACACGGTGCCGGAGTCCAGCAGCTCTTGCTTAATCTCTTCTTCTGGCCGGCCAGTCAGCTCTGCCATCCATGGAAGATTCAGCGAGCCCCTCCACGCCAAACTCATCTTGACGGCTTCTTCGATGGTATCAACCTTCGTCGGAACCTGATCGGCGTTTACAGTTCGCTCCCGGAAGACGTCTGCCTTCACGTAGGTTTTGACCGTCTGGCCGTTGTCGTCGATTCGTTCCTTTTCGAATTCCAAGCCTGTCGTCTGGAAGAAGCCCGGATCTGGTTCAAGCCATGAACTGCCGGAATCATTGATTGCGCCGTGTTTCTCTCTGTAGGCGTCGTATGCCTTGTTGAGAGCCAGCTGGCTGGCCTGATACTCTTCATCCGAAAGATCATTCTTCCGCATGTTGGCGATGTGGTTTTCATAGGCGTTTCGGACGCGAGTGTAGGCAATCGCCTGAGTCATCGCGTCTGCCATCTTCTGCTTCTTGGTTTCCTCCTTCAGCTTTCGTTCTTCACCTTTCGCCGTAAACAGGATTTGCTGGCGGATCCACTCAGGAGCCTTCCACTGTCCACCGGACAGCTCTTGCAGCTTTCCACCGCGGAACTCGATTCGACCGTCAACGCCAGATGTTCCTACCTCAATCTCTGGGAGAATCGGGGCGCTGGTGTCGGTTGAGGCAATTCCAGCCGGCAGGTTCGCGACGGCCTTTCTTAGCTGCTCAGAGATATCCGCATCTTTGATTGGTTCCAGTGTGTACTCAGAACCTGAGTCCTGAGTGGCATACTGCTTGCCGTTCATTGAGTGCGTTCCGAGAACCATTTCAGGGTGATTCGCGAAATACTCATTCACAGCGATTGAGTGTTCTTCAGTCTTCGGTTTTGACTTCGGAGACTTTTGAACGGTCACCTGATAAGTCCCAACGGATGCAAGGTTCCTCCACGGTTCACCCTTGAACGGAGTCCCGTCCGGCTTCCTGAAGAACAGGATGTCTGTTGTGACTTCTGTTCCGGCATTCGCCTTGAATGCACTGTTCGGAAGACGGATCGCCCCCACAAGGTCAGCTTTCTCCGCAAGGAACTCACGGTCCTGCGCGTTTGCGTCCATCGTGAAGTGCGTCGTGATGACCGCGGCAATTCCGCCTGGCTTCAGCGAGTCCAGCATTCTGGCGATGAAATAGTTGTGCAAGTTCATTTCCCGACCATACCGGGAAACAGCGTCCTTCGGACCAACTTTGTGGAACGGAACGTTCGTCGCTGCGATGTCTACAGTCCCTGCTGGGACCAGAACATCTTGGAACCCCTTCACGTAGACGTCGGCTTCCGGGTAAAGCTGCTTCACCATATTTCCGGTCAGCGTATCCAGTTCAATCGCGACGATCTTCGAATTGTCCGCGATGTCTTGAGGCATGAGCCCCATAAAGCTGCCGATACCTGAAGACGGTTCGAGGAACGTTCCCCCGGTCGCCCCCATGTGCTGAAGAGCGCCCCAGATGCCTTCAGAGATGACTTCCCGGCTTGTGTAGTGAGCATTCAGAGTGCTCGCAGCGGCTTTCTTGAATTCATCTTCAGTCAGGTTTTCCTTCAAGAATTTGTAAGACTCACCCCACGCTTTTTCCCAGACTTCAACTCGTCGCTGAAGATCATCGAGCGTCGAATACTTGTTCTCAATTTCGTACATCAGCGATTTTTTGTAGTAATCGCCGTACCGTTCAGGGAGCCCTGGGCGATTGACGTACTCGTCACCTTTGTTGGTGTCGAAGACATGCTGGAGAGAACCCCAGCCCGTGTACTGCATCAGAACTCGCTGTTCGTCTTCAGTCGCCTGTCGATTCTCAGCCTGAAGTTTCTTCAGCAGTTTGATGGCCGCGATGTTGGCCTTGAGCTTTCCAACAACGCCTGCCGGCGCGATCACGTCATCTGGCCGGATCCTCAGGTTCCCAACGCTCCCCACTTCTCGCGGAACTCGGACAACTGGCTTTCGGCTTCCTCGGACAGAGGGTTTTCGTCCGGGTTTGGATTCTGTTCCAGTACCTGACTCTGGGCCAGTTCCCTCAGACTCGATTCCGGTTCCTCCGGCATCTGCTTCTCCAGTGTTGTCAGCGCCTGAAGATACTGGGTTGTCGTCCGGTCCAGATTCTGTTTCAGCGTTCCCATCTTGAGCATTGTCTCCAGCTGGCGGGGCCAGTGTTCCTCCAGATTCGCCAGTGACTCCCTCCACGCCCTTGTCTGATGCAGCTCCATTGTCGATTTCCTTCAAAACGGACATAACATCGCCGGCCGCGTCCACGTCGAACCCGAATTCCGGCAGAAGCCCCCACGATTCTTCAATCGCCGGGGCCAGCTTTTCAGTTGCTTCTTTTCCGAACGCGTCCCGGAAGTCGATGATGAAGTCGCGGAACTTGTTGATTTCCAATTCGACGGTGGCAATCGCGTAGTTCGCGACAACCTTGATCCATTCCGGATCGACCGGAACGAGATAGCTCTTTGGTGTTGAAATGTTCTGCAACAGCTTCCGAACTGCTTCGGCGGCAGCAGCTTTCTTCTCCTGAGCCTTCTTGATTCGATCTTCAGAAGCCTGCTTTGCGTCACTCTTGGGCTTCGGTTCGGAAGCCTTGCGTTTCTTTGACTTCTTTGGCTGTCCAACAATGGAATCAACAATCTGCTCCATCGAATCTCGATGGCTCGATGGAGACAGGTCGCTGACAGGATGCGATTCGGAACCTGGTTTCCCTTCAATTCCAATCAACGCCTTGTAGACACCATCCTCCTTCATGATGGACTGAATTGTTCCATAGTCACCGTTCGGCAGCTTAACCTTGTCTCCCAGTTTCCATTTCTTGGCGTCTTTGGCGGCTTTCTCGTCTTCCTTGCGTTTGATCTCTGCGGCCATCGCTTCACGAATCTGGTCGCGAAGTGCTGCGCGAGGATCCGTCGCCGCCTGATTCTGCGGCTTGTTCTCCTGAGTCTTCGGGTTGTTCAGGTCACCCGGATCAGAATTGAACAACAGCTGTTGGCCCTCGAGTTCCCCAGGCTTGCCGGCGTCGAACAGAGCAGACTGCTTGGTGTTCTCGTTGTCGTTGAACTCAGCTTTCGGCTTCGGCTTCTTCGGCTGTTCGAGTTTGAACTCGTCCGCGGCCGTTGCCGCTGGTTCCTGCGGCTTGACGTTTGCCCCGAAGTCGAAACTGGTATCAACGAGTTCATCCAGTTCGGATTCGCTCAGTTCGCTCTCGTTTGGTTCTCCAGAATCCGCTCGATGAATGCCCGCTTCCTCACTGTCCTTGCGTAGTCCTTCAAGGCTTTCCGGGTTGATTCCTTCTGCTTCAAGGAGGGCTTTTGTTTCTTCATACTGCTTCTGCTCCTTCTCAAGAATTGCTTGGTAGTCGGATGTCACATAATCAGCACGAACGCTATCAGCGTTGTCTTTCAACTGCTGGATCAGCCAGTCAGCTGGGTTGTAGTTGTCCGGGACTTTCAAATCGCCGTTCTCTACGAGGACACTGGCCATCTTTTCGAGTGAGATACCACCCTTTTCCCTCGACAACATGACGCTCAACAAGCCGTCTTGCCGAAGCTCAAGTACGTTGTACGCCTGCATGGAGGCTGGATCGATCCCGCCTTCGGACAGCACAGCAGATCGCAGAGACCTCTTCGGCTTCACGCCTTGTGGCCGCGGCTTTGCTGGCACACTTCCTTTTAGTCCGGGGAATGGCGTCCCGGCGTCCTGCATACGAACAATCTCTTTGCGTTCGGACTGAGCAGCTTTTAATTTCTTCTCAATTTGAGGCTTGTTTTCATCAGTTGCCCTTCCCAACTGATTGGAGAGCCTTTTGATAGCCGCGTCTTTGTACTTCAGTCCTTGCTCGTAACTTCCAGCATTAGATAGAAACGTCTTCAGTTTATCTAAGTTAACTTCTTCCGCTTCAGGTTTTTCTGGTGTGACATAATAGGCTGGTGCCCAGTGAACCCTTCTTTTATCTGTGCGAATTTTTACTCGTGACTCTCCGATTTCTGAGTCTTCCATGATCTCACCGGTGATCTGCATGTCATCACCGGAAAATCCAGTATTCAGTGTAACCTTGTCACCAGCTTTGAATGGCTTGTCTTTCAGTTGCTGGATCGACAACTCTCGCACACGATCCGGTGTGTCCAGAAATGTGACGGACGGCTTCGGTGATTTCTTCCACCCCTGTTGCTCCAATCGCGCGTGATACAAATCGCGAGCCTCTCCCGCTTCGCGACGCCAGCTAACAGGGGCGTCATCCCACGTTGAGGGCTTTTTTGTTTTCGCAGGTTTATTTTCCTGCTGTGGCGTTGAAGAAACCTGACCAGCCATTGAAGGCGATGACTGGTCAGGAGGCACTTCGCCGGGAGCAACAACCGGCGGCGCCTGTTGGGCCTGTTCGATTTCATCGGCCCATTGCGGGTTTTCGTCCGTGAGTTTAGCCAGCTTCTCAATCAACGGCCGCGCGGCCGGATCTGTTGGGCCACTCGTTTGCTTCACCTGATTACGAAGATCGAGATATTCGGATTCGAATGAATCACGCGTTCTTGCTGGCGACGTCGCTTGTTCCTGCGTCCCTGCAGGTGGGCTTAACAGCCCTTCTTGCCCTTCTTGCTGCTGCCCTTCGGTGGAGACTGGTGAGCTGGTGGCTTCGCCTTCGTTGTCGGCTTGCTGCTTTTGGCCATTTTGGAGTCCTTCAAGAATCTTCTGTTCAATGAACGCACTGAGTGAATCCGGAAACGACATTGCTTCCGGCTGTGCTTCCTGCGCTGGCGGGCTCTGCTCGAGCGGCGCCGGAGCTGGCGACGAAGACTTTAGCTTTTCAGCCTGACGTCTTGCCAGCAACGATCGGTTATTGCGGTTCGGATTCCTTAATGGCTCCATTCCCGCATTGACTGCCGCTTCGTACTTCTTCATCGAAGTTGGGTTCTTGATGAAGTCGGCAATCTCGGGAGCAACCGGGGCGGGTTGAGTCTGCGCTGCGGGCTCCTGTGGCTGTTCCTGTGGTTGTGGCTGTTCCTGTGGTTGTGCTGCCGCCTGTTCGTCTGCTCGCTGGCGGGCGATGTCGTTCGGATTCTGAGGGGGCTCTGTGACGTTGCGGCGCCGCTGGAATCCCATCTTCAGTGCATCTGGACCTTGGGCCATTGCCCCGAAGAGCAGGGTCTGGGCAACGGTGTCAGACACATTGTTGACAAAATCGTCCATCGTCATGTCTGGGGCGACACGCTCGTAGACGTCGGAGATATTCTGGAGAACGGTCGTTAGAACTTCTTCAGGAACTTCCTTGATCTGGTCCTTCGTGAAGTTTTTGGCCAGTTCCTTCCATGTCCGGGCGGCAACCGTCTGGCCGGCGAGTCGTGATTCAACGCCAGGGCCAAACAGCTTTTGACTCAATGCAGCAACGCCAGCCTCAAGAAGCCCCTGAGTTCCGGCGTACCGAAGACGGTTCATTCCCTTCAGGCCGGCATCTTCTGCTGTCGTGAGTGCATCGTTTGCGGAAGCCAGTCCAAGCCCGATGGCCTTCCCGTAACCGCCACCGGGGGTTGCTGCCGCCTGGATGAAGCTCTGCATCGCGCCGCCGAAATGCCGGCTGAGTTCTGGGGCTACGTCTTCTTCGCGTGCCTGCTGGCGAGCTTGGCCAATCCGTCCGGCTTCTCGGCTGAGTTCATCGGCCGATTTTTCGCCTGTCGCAGTATCCAGAAGACGATTGAGCATACTCACCATGCGAGGGGCGGTTTCAATGGCCGCTCCAGCAATTTCTCTGGTGACAGCGAATTGCCCAATCACAGGGAGATTTTCCAGCTTCCTGGCCGTCTTATCCTGCTCTTTGATCTGACTGAGTCGCTCGCCCTCACTGAATGCCTGCTGGGCGGCTGGTGCCTGCCTCTGGCGAGCGTAGTGCTTCCCGACGAACGCGGCCTGTCCGTAAGGATCGTCCGGGTAGGCGTCTTTCGCCTCCTGAAGAACCTGATCGTGTTCGAACTTTCGCTGTTCCTTGGCCTGCTCTTGCTCTTTCCGCTTGAACTCGGCCATCCCAAGGGCTTGAGAGACTGGGTCGCTGGCGTATTCGCTCAGGTGAGCCTTGACCTTCTCATCACGCTTCCGCTTGGCTTCCATCTGATCGAGCTTCAGACGGTACTCGTCGATGTAGCTCTGGCCGCGCGTGTCCGTGCTTGGCGTGATAGCTTCGTAACCGCCAGTCTTCTGCTTGCCCATGGTTTTGTTCTTCTGTGTCAGGCGGGGAAGTAGCCTTCACCCTTGTAGTCGTCAATGACGCGTTTCTTCTTGGGTTTCTCGCCCTCGATCGGGATTCCGCGGTCGCGAAGATACTCGATAATCTGCAACATGTCCTGCATCTCAGGACTGTCTTCTGGCGGGGGGCCGTTGAATCGTTCCGTGATGATCTTGAACGCTTTCAGTGCTGCTGCCGTCTCAGTGTCATTCGCCGCCGCTGCCCGTTCGGCCTGAGAGTCAATCGTGTCAGATGTCAGTGTCTTTTTGGCTGGAGCAGCTTTCTTCCCCATCCCATACGTTTTCTGTGGAGCTGCCGGCTGAACCGGGGACGTCTGCGGAAGCGAATCAAGCATCTGCTGCCATGGATTCACCATCTTCGAAGGTTTCTGGTTCTGCTGCTGGGCCTGCTGTTGAGCCTGAACAGCCTTGGCTTCTTCGGCGTATGCCCCAAGGGCAGGAAGACCGAAGGCTTCACGATAGTGCTTTTCAAATTGAGCAAATCGATTCATTGCCTCTTTAACCGCGGCCTGCCGATCTTTGTAGATTGGCTGTCCTGTGGTTGGATTCTCTTCCATCACCAGCTTGTCAACGAGTTCATTGAACCTGTCTTCTCGCTCCATCCATGCTTTCTGCTGTCGTTCCTGCTGCTTCTCCGCCTGCTTTGCCTGAGCGTCCTGTAAAGAACTACCGGAAGATGTCGGACTGCCGATGTCCTCTGGTTCCCACTCAGACTGGCCACCGCGACCGACAACGCGACGGTAAAACCGGCCTGTGGCTTCGTCGAAATGGCGACTGCTTTCAAAGTCGTCCTGCTTCGACATCACTCGCTGATTCGGGATGATCGCGGCCAGCTTCTTCTGGTGTTCGACCAGCGCCCGCTGCTTCAGCACTTCATCATATGGACCATTCAGGACGCTTTTCCGGAACGTCTCTTCCATATCAGCCATTTCTTTTTGCTGTGCTGGGCTGAATTCATATCCGGCAAGTTTCGCCGCCTGCACCTGCTCTTGCCATCGGGCTGAAATGTCAGCAGCTTCAGCCTGATACGCACTCTGCTGCTGAAATTGCTGCTGCATCTTCATCTGTTCGGTGTCGAACTGATGAAGGAGAGTGTCTCGCTGACTCTGAATGTCACCCTGGAATGCGTCTCGCTGTAAAGCGTTGTCGTGCTGCTGCTGCTCCAATTCCGTGTCAATACCAAACTTAAGCTGATCGCGTTGAAGGGTATTGGCTTGGTCAAGACGTGCTTTGTCCAGAGCGAAACCCTGCTGAGTCGCGTCTCGTTGAGTCTGGAAGCCGAACTGCTGTTCATTCTCCTGCATCTGATTCTGGAATCGTCGCTGATCCTGATTCAGTGCGTCGAAAGCCTTTTGGCGGGACTGAGCCGCCTCAAACCGCTGCTGAAGAGCGTCCCGCTTGAGATTTCCTCTCTGCTGCTGATCGGCGAGTTTGGTTCTGTGCCGGAAATCCTGTTCGGCGGCATCGGCCTGCTGCAATCCTCGCTGTGCTGTCAGGGACGTGTCGTAACCGAACTGCCGTTCGTCGCGAGCCTTCTGGGCGGCAATCTCCTGTGCGGCCAGCTCACGCTGGAGACGGAGTTTCTCCTCTTCTGATTTCGCCTTTGCGCGACGGTCCAAGCTCGCCTGCTGAGTCTGGCGAAGTCGCTCGCGGGCTCGCTCGTATCGTGCGTCGATCCCGCCTGCCCGCTGCCTCATTCCCTGAAGATCACCCATTGACTCTACCCTTCACATTATCGCCACGCTGGGCGAGGACGACCAAGAACGATGTTTGTCTGCGGCTGTCCGTAGCCCGGAAGGCGTGAAAGCCGGTCCTGTTCAGCCTGATACGCTGAATCCTGAGCCTGCCACAGATTCTGGTACAGGCCAGACACCCGATCGAAGCCCTGAGTATCATCCTGAATGTTTCCGAGATATCCAAGGCGAGCATTACCCAGCTGGTTCTCGGTGCTGATGTTCTGGTTCGCCTGATTGTTCAGAGCCTGAGCCCTGTTGCCCAAAGCTGCCTGATACGCTCCGCTCAGGTTTGAGTCGGTACTGATCCGGTTCTGCAATAGCTGATCCTCGAGCGCCAGCTGCTGCCGCTGGTTGTCGAACTGCTGGCCGCGAACCAGTGAGTCCTGAATCGTCGTGTTTCCAAGCCCACGCTGGATCGCTGACTGGCGAGCCTTCGCAATGGCCTGCTGACTTGCAACATTCAGATCCTGACGCATGGAGTTCCCGTAGGCGTCCACGCGTGCCAGATTTCGCTCGCGGGTCGCTTTTGCGTCCGCTGCCAGCGCGTCGTAATTGCCCTGGAGTGTGTTGTAAGCCTGATCCCCAAGCGTCCGAGCGTTGCCGATCATCTGCTGGTAGCCACCCAGAACGGCGTTTTGCCGGTCTGCCGCCCGCTGGGCCATGTTTGCACGCTCTGCCTGAGCTGCATTCGCAAGAGACACGTAGCTAGGATTTGCTCCAATCGGGGCAATCGTTTGAGCCGGAGAGTAATACGCCGGAACTGCTGGAAGTTGTGAAAGTGCCATGACGTGGCTCCTATTACTGGTTTTTGAATTTGACGATCACGAACTTGTAGTAGACGTTCTCCGCGGCCGTTACGCCAATCCATGTGATTCGAAGCACAAGTCTACCAAGGAAATCGATCATCGCGATATACGAAAGGTGTTCCGCTGGGATTGCGATTCCATCCAAACGAGACACGTAGATGGTGTCTCTGTCGTCTCTGCATGTTGTTGGTGAGAAGGAGGTCACGTATTCAATGTATGAGATTGTCCCGGCCCCGCCGCCTCCAGCGAAGTTGATCAGCACTCTCACTGAGAGGATTTGCGTGATTTCTTCTCCGTTGTTGATTCGAATACCCGCATCGTCACCAGTGACGTGATCCCCGATAATCGAGTTTCCAGACGTCGTGATGAAGTTGAACCCGCAATTCGACTCAACCGGACCAGCGCTATAGAACTCCGTGTATCCGCCTGGCCATGTTTTGACTGATAACCATGACGTCTTATCGTTGAACAGTCGCAGCTGTGTGTTCTGTGCGTAGATCTGCACTTTTGCATCATCCACGCGCGATCCGATGGCCGTCAGTTCCGCCAGTTCCGCTCTCAGGTTGTTGGCGCCAATGTAAATATCATCTTCGATGTAATTCGGCGCCGTCCCTGTGATTCGCATGTTCCATTCGCGGTTGCCAGTATCCTCGTCATTGACGTTTACAAAGCTGTCAACGCCGAACGTCTCTTCCAGATAGAGACCAGTTTCGTCGTTCAGCAGAATCCCGCCGTCTGGCTTCACCCGCACAAACAACCGTCCTTCATCATCAACGCTGATCCCCTGATTGTCTACCAGAAGATGTGGCGTTGAAAGAGCCCCAAGCGCTTTGCGGGTAAGCGGGGTTGCAGACGGATCATTCTGGATCTTCGCCAGTCCAACCGACATGCTCATGGATTTGTCCTCATCACACGGCGAGCCGTCTCACTGGCCTGCTCCATAGCGGCCGTGATCCGTTCCAGCGCCATCGGGCCAGTCGCGGACAATCGAAGATAGCCTTCTTCAATGAATGTTCGCGGCCAGGCATGACTATTTCGACCGCTGCGAAACCGTCCTGTTGTTCGCGGCTTCGCCTCGAGCGCCTTTTCCAGACTGGATGACGTGCAGACTCCCCACGACACATTAGCGCTCGCCTCGCTCATGATCGCCGTGATTTCCTGCAACATCACATTGCTGAATGGCCCCAGATAGACATACGACTCAATCGGTTGACCGTCGTCGCTTGTGGCCTCTGTGTCCACGTACCGGATGTACCCATCCTGCCCGTATTCCAGAATGTACCGTTCCGCAGCTGTGCCACCAGAAAGCAAATGCACGGCCCACGGATTAGTGGTGTCGCTGGCATAGGAGAACGGCCACCACGCTTCGTTGCGGACGTCCCACACGAAATGCTCTGTCGGGCTTCCGTCGTCGGGAGTCAGGTACACACGCACGGCGATTGCTCTGTCATCCCACAGCAGAGTCACCACTGTGTTGCTCAGGTCGATGTCATTCAGTCGCTCGTCAATCGTCGTGGACGTCAACCGCGATGGAATCCCGTCCGGAGACATTCGGTACACGCCGCCGCGTGAGCCGAAGAAGTAGATGATCCCTTCAGGCGATTGGCACCATGCTGTGTTGCTCGCGATTCCAGTGATATCTGTGACGGAGACGTTCAAGCCGCCCTCAGCTGGATTACCAAGGAACTTCCGAATCGAATGAGTCCCACCAATCAGTAAGATGTCGTCCGTGTAGGGGATCAAAGCCGTCACGATATCGATGTTCTTCCCATATCCGCTGGTCACGTTCCCGGCTACGGCCTGTTGAACCGTTTGGACGTCTGGCGAGTAGTTCCAGTCGTACGGGTCTCCAACGGCCGACATGAACACGTTGTTCGGATCGGTCGCGAGTCCTGACAACACAACTCGACCACCCCAGACGGCCATGATCGAACACCGTGAACCAACTCGACGTACAACGCATGTTCCACCACTCGTGTAAGCGCCGTTGCCGGTTGAGCCGTTCAGTGAAAACGTGCTCGATGTCAGGACTGTGATCGTCCAATCGCCATTGGCCGCAGTGTTCCCAAGAACGTCCGCAATAGTGACCTGTTCCCCGGTCGCGTATCCGTGATTGGAAATCGTGATGACGATCGGGCTCGCGTTGCTGGCCCCGGTGATCGTCAGGCTTTCCGCCGCTTGCTGTGGCATTGTTCCACTGGTTGCCGCCCATGGCGCAAGCAGGTTCGCGGACACGTCGTAATACCAGTAGTTTGCACCGTCGCAGAAGAACAGGTCATTGAAGAACGACACGCCTGAAATCACGCTTGGCAGTGCAGAGAATGCCGCCGAACCGCCGTCGATCGCAGTCACGCCACTGGTGGTGATCTTCGCGGCTGTTCCGCCCGCAATCCCAACAAGCGTTGTCGTGCGATTCCCGACGGTCACAGGAGAGCCCGATTCCACGTCTCGGGCTTCACCTTCTTCGGTCAGCAGGAGTTCATCGGCTTCCGTAACGCGAGTGTCAATTTCTGGTGAGCCAGAAACGGATACAAGACATTGACCAGCTGCTGAACCGTTGACTCGGGCCGTCGTGTACTTCGTGAGGCCGCAGCGAGCTGCCCCGCGGTTTCGTCCTGTGGCCGGATCGAACCCGATGACGTTCAGACATTTGGCTGTTGTGTACTTGCTTTGCCCGCCGCGTTGACGTGAGAACGCGGAAGACTCATCGAGCCCACCGAACGGCCATTGCAGGTCAATCTGTTTCGCTGGCATTGCTTATGGCACCACAAAAGTGAGACACGCCATTGGGTAATCAGACGCACTAGCTGACGCCGACGTCAGAATGGCCGTGATTGTCTGAGCGTCGGCAATCGCGGCGTTTGCTGCAATCACATTGCCAACGCCAGAATCTGTGAACGCTCCGTTTGCCGTTGCTGTTCCAGCTGCAACCGTGATCCCTGTCGTCAGAACATTAGTACCGCCGTTCATCTTGAAATTCACGACGTTCCCGGTCCCCACGTTCGATTGAGCGACTGAGGCAGACACAAGGTATCCAGTTGCCCCTCTCCAGCGATGGTGAAACCCTCGGTTGAATAGGTTTCCCGAGCCGACACCACCACCCGCACTGGTCTGGTATCCCGTGCCAGGATACAGCAGGTCGACATGCCGAATCATGTCGCGAGTTCCCACTGCCAAGCTGGTGATCGCTGTCGCCGTGGGGAGAATCATCCCGGTGATCGTCAGCAGTGTGTCAGTTGCCGCCGTGCAGATTCCGTAATAGCTCGTACTGCTGATGATGACGCGAACCGGATCTCCGACTGAGAAATAGTCGGTGGCTCCCATCTGAATCCCTGCCGTGTCCCCGCCACCAGCAAACGTGATCGTTGAGGACGATGCAACGGCCGATTCGGTGTAAGCCTCTTGTGGGACGATCCTCCACTTGCTTGGGGCTCCCGGTCGCCAGTCGCTTCCATTGTAAGACAGCGAATCACCATTGATCGGAAGCGGGAATGAGTACGCCCCGTCGCTGAACAGCTTCTGGCGCAGAATCGCCTTCGTGAGCTTCTTGCTTACGAGTGACTGACTCAGCTCGAACATGTCCGCTTCAGCAACATCGGACGCTGACACCAGATCAGAAATGGCCTTACCCACAACACTGCTCCTTATGTAACGCGGTCAACGACTGAAACCGGAATCGACCGCCTGGCCGTGTGTCCGTTCGCAGTCGCATTGATCTCGATTGTGTAGTCAAGAGACAGATCCAGCGACAATGATGCCGGAAGTTTCCCCTGATACTTCCCGTTGCTCCCGGTGACGTACGTCATGGTAATCGGCCCATGAACGCTGGTCCCTGTTTCAATGGCCCCTGTGGTCGAATTCAGCGTGTACGTGTGGTACAGCGTGAACGTCACAGTTCCATCGTTGATGTACTCGCCGTCGGTGGCCTGTGAAAGCCACGTCCATTCGATCATCGTATCATTTTTGCGGTAGATCGTCTGGTTCATTTATTCAACTCGACTTTCCCCAACAGGTGAGTCTCAGCCTTAACGTCTCCCGCCAGATAGCTCGCAACCTTGACGTCTCCGACCAGATACAGTCGCGTCTTCAAAACCCCGTGCATGAAGTCCGGGACTGTCGTGTGTCCGGCGAAAGAGCCGTAACGCATTCCTGTCCAGGCAGTCACAGAACGGGGTTGAGTGATCGCGGCCATTGTTATGTCGTCTGTCGCTTGAAGCCGTTGATGGAAACATACAGTGAGCTTGCGGCCCCGGAAGCATCAATCGCGATTCCGGTGTTGTTGGAGAAGCCACCAAGGCCATTCACGAATTGAATCTGTGACTGTCCCCCAGCTGGAACGCCGAGCGTCCATTTGACGCCCCCGGCAACTCCATCGCGGATATCGACTGTCACAGCTCCGGCGCTGCTGTTGTAGATATAGATTTCTGTGATGAAGTTCTTGTATCCGTCTCCAGGAGCCGCCACAACCAAAGTGCTCGCGCCGTCCGTATTGACGAGAACACCAGAAACCAATGAATTAGGACCGGGAAGCATTGTCGTCTCCTAAACGATTGAGAAGGTATCGCCGGAGACCGGCGCCGTCGTGAGTGCTGTGAATGTGAGTGCTGGAAGTGCCGCGGCCGTTGCCGCCGTAATGTTCGTCGCCTGTCCTCGAAGTGCTGCCGTCGTCGTGTCGTTGTCGAACACCAGAATTCGGCCAGCCCACTGATTTGCAACTGCCCCGCCCGGAGCAACTGCCGATGGGGTGAATCCCGTTGTTGTTGGCGCCGGCGTTCCTCCCACCGTCCCGCGAAGAACTGTCTTTGACGCGGAGAACGGTTTATCAACGATGTTCATGTTGGCATACAGAACGCCGTCATAGACCAGATTCGCTGGAGTCTCTGTTGTGCCGGAGTAGATCCGGACGCGGTAATCCTTGCACGCGACTCGATCTTCAGCCTGAGACCATGACCACAGGCCAGTAGATCCAGATTCCGTGATTGCATCGCCGCCCGTGTTGAGCAGTGCCCCGGTGTCCTCCAATCGCACGAAAGCCGTGTAACCGCTGACATCGCCGGAGATATCCGGAAAGTGAACGTAATTCGTTTCGCTCATGTCAGAATCCCGATCGACTGAAGTGCCTGAACAACCTGCCTCAGAGTGTAACCGCCAAACGTGCTGGCGTCATTGACTGCTGTTCCGGCGTTTGCGACGAATGCCGCCGCTGCCCCGGCCGTAGTCGGCCGAGCGATCGGAGTCACACCGTAGAACCCGATCGAGTTCCCAGAAACACCGAAGTTGATCCCTCGCAGAGTTCCGCCGCCAGCTGCGTAGCTCCCGATCGTGAAGATGTTTGCAACGAACCCGATGTTCCCTCGTTCGTAAATCGATCCACTGGTGTAGGTGTTGTAGATTCGCAGGTCATGAGGTTGAGCCCCAACGCGAAGTGCCACAAGACCGGCGCCAGCATCGCGAACGACCGCTGTTTCGATTGCAGTCGTTCCGGTGACGGATGACGTTGACGTCCATCCATACGCGCCGCCTTGCCACAGTGTGCAATGGAACGTGCTGGTAACAGCGAATGATCCGGAAACGAACACTGGACGCCCGGAGGCGTCGATGTTCGAAATGTTGGTCCCAGCCGTGTTTCTCCAGATTTGCTGGCTGAGCGTTTGGCCGGAAAATGGAGTCGTATCAATCTGAGTTATGTCAGCTACACCAACGCACGCGATTTGTCGGAACGTCTTGAGCCCAGCAAACGACTGAGCTGCTGTCGTCACCACCCCGCGAGCTGTGGTCGCAGCGTCCGGAACATGGACCGTGATTGCCCCGGCCGTCGAGGCAACGTTTACATCAGTCCCGGTTGTGCCGACGGCCAGTGTTGCATAGACCTGATCCCCGCGAAGGATGGTCGTGTTATTGGCCGTGCCGGTCCCAAGGCTTGCAGTCGGCATTAAGCCAGCATCAGACCGAATGCTGGAAAGGAGACCGCGAAGGGCTCGATAATTAACAATCTTCGAAGGCATGGAACACCCCTTGTGTGAAGAAAGCCGCCGAGATTTCTCCCGACGGCTCGAAATTCAACCGCAGGGGTAGACTACGTTGAGATCATATTCACTGTGAGTGAGCCAACTGCTGATGTTGCGGTGCCGGTCACATCAAACGCCAGGGACTGACCTGATGTTACAAGCGGACTTGACAGTGTGAGGCTCTGGTTTGCGTCAACAGTTCCCACAAGGTTGTAAGTGCCTGTGTGAATCGCTGTCCCTGATGCAAGCGCCGTTCCGCTGGACACTCGCCGGATTGTCGCCGTACACGCGCCACCAGTACCAGCCACAGCTACTCGACCGGTAATACTGAGAACTGTCAGGGCTCGATCCGCTGTGAAGAACGTCCTGTCCGTGATAGTCGCATCGTACACGATGGACGCCTGGATCAGCGATGCAGTGCCAGCCTGCACGAAGTTTGCCGCCGACTTCGTTCCGATGTTGACGTATTCCGTGACGCCAATCGTTGTGGCGTTCGTCTTGAAGAACCGGCAACCGGGAGCGTATCCCACGGCGTTTGCGGCCGGAACAGTATCACCGTACTGAAGCAAGATACCCTTTGCAGGGTCTCGAGCAATAGTTCCGGTGCCGTCATGAAGATTTAATGCGTGTGACATAGCTCACCATTCTTTCTAAAGCTGGTGCCTTGTAGGTGGCACTCTGACAGGAACAATCCAACCAAAAACACTATCCAACGTAGAGCTGCGGGCCGAGCCCAACATGCTGAACTCTTGGTCCAATCTTTGACCAGTTTCTCTTTTCCAGACTTCGGTCAAGGTTCTGCCCAATTATTCCCGGATTGCTTACTTGCCGATCGTATGAGATTGCTGCCTGCAATCGCGACCGGAACAGCTGATTGTGAACCCCAAGAACTCCCTGAAACTCAACTTCCGCTGCTGCCAGAACAGCTTCGCGAAGGCATTCCGATAACGGCAGTCCGCCCATTGGGTACGGAAGTGCTGATGTCAGTCGATATGGGTTGATAACGTAATAACCTGTGATCGTGTAAGCAGCGTCCGGGAGCGGCCAGACAGTCAACATCCATCGCTGGTCCGATGCTCCAGTCTGATCTGCTGCGAACACTGCATATCGACAAGGCTGAGAAGCGAAATCCACTTGGCTACTCTTCTGGAGTTCAAGCAGTTCTTCCTTCGATGCACGCTGAAGAATGTAGCCAAGCGAATTCGCGGTCTGATTCAGGTAAAGATCCCCGCGGAAGCCTCCAAAGAGTTCCGGCAATGGATAGTCAACCTGAGTCAGCGTATAGGACGATCCCCCGGCTGCATCGACGGTGGTATCGTCCAGTACAAGGCCCGTGCCGCTTGTGCGGGTGGCCACTTGGTATTTCACGCCGCCAACTTCCAACTCACCTTCAGCCGCCCAATCCGGGAAGCTGGTCCCTGAGCCTGTAACGACACCATCCACGATCGTGATCGTTCCGGTTGAGTACGGCTGCGTCAGAGTGAAGGAGAACAGTTTCGGTTGCATGAACGACCAGATATGAACCTGGTATTCATTCGGCAACAGTTCAGGCTCGTAGACCATTCGACACCCGATATCAACGCACATGTTCACGCGCGTTGCGAAGTCGGAGTCATCCCAATTCGTGATGTCTACTCCGCGGCCAAGCATGTTGCTGACCGCCTTTAGAAGATCATCACGAACAAGAGTGAGCGTTGATGCAGTCACAGATTAAACCCCTGAAGCCAACTTCACCTGATTGATCCTGAATGCCTTCGTCTCGTTGCCGATCTTGACGTCAATGTATCCGGATCGGCGAGAAACAAACGTTCCGCTTGTCTGAACCCCTCCATCGAGGACCGCGACAACGGGCGTATCGACGGCAACGAAATCCCAGTCAACTTCGCTGGACTGGGAGCTTTTGGGCTCTTGAAACAGTTCAGCCAGCTCTGGAACGTTGTGACGGATGAAGGATTTCCCTTCCTTCGTGCCGAACCATGACATAACAACGGCCAGTGCAGTCTGCTTGGAGACCTGCATTCCAAGGCCGAGTGCCTGTGATCGTTTGACCGTCCACGAATGGAGCTTCGTGAGTCCGGGAGGAATCGTTCGTGAGTCTTGCCCGTCCTTGAACAAGATTGATCGATAGTATGTTGCTGTGGTCGGGTCCATTTTCAAACAAGCCTTCAACGGGAAAAAGCGGCGCCAGTTTCCCGGCGCCGCGAAGTCATCAACCAGTCATCGACTACGGTGCAAGCTGCACACATCTCCACCAGTCGATTTCGGCGTTACCTGGGCTGCTTGCGGTGGCGTTCAGAATGGCAATCACAAGTCCCAGACGGACGTCATTCGGGAAGTCAGTACCAGCTGCCGCCACCACAGTGTAGCTGTTCGCCAGCTTGACACCGTTTCGGTAGAACGACAACGTGTTGTTCTTCGGCTCGAAGATCATTCCCAGCTTCACGTAGGTATCTGCTGAGATTGACGCCGCATCCGATCCAACAGTGACCTGAGTCACGCCGTCCGCCTTATAGATCGTGTCGAACTGGTCCCCGTCACCTTCCAGGCGATGGAAGCCAACCAGATTTGTGTCAGCAATCGTTCCGCCTGCCGTGATCGGAATGATTGCTGTCAGGGCAACGTCCTGCATCAGACCAACGAAGATACCATGCTTGTTATCGCTGATATCACTCGACTTGACGCGACATTCGAACCACAGTTTGCCCTGTCCACGAGCGATCTGAAATGGGCAGTTTGCAGTACGGAACGAAATCGTGTCGTTGTCCGCCGTACCGGCAAGGTTCACCGTACCGCCCCACTCTGCACCCTCATTCGCAACCGCCGTGGCTGTTCCCGTCAAACCTCGGTAACCGCCGCCGAACCCAACCACAACAGCCTCTGTTGAGGTGTTCGCCGGAATTCGGGGACCGTTCAGGAAGTCATCAAAAAACACCACACCGTCAACGAATCCACTCATGATGTCATCGATAGGGCAGTCGCTCCACACAGAGACGCTTGGGCCTCTGGTGGTGTCAGTAGCTCCTGAAGAGCCACCCTTGTATTGAGTACCGTTCGTCATGAGAACACCTATTTCCCAGAAAAACACTGCTTCGCCGTCAAACCCCTCTGACGGTCATTTACAGCCTCGCGGCTGATGGGGTCCGCTCCCGTTGCGGTTCTCAGTCCGGACCAACAAGGCCGGTCGGGAAAAAAGAGAGACAGGGCGGAAGATCATTCCGCCCCATCATCCATCACTACTTACCGAACACTGCACATCGACGGCGGTTCACGCAGATGATGTTGTAGGTCAGGTCAAGGAACACGCGGTACATGTTGTGCTGATTCGGCGCCATGAACGGGCCAGTCTCCCGCAGATAGTCACCCTTCAGACACACAGGGTAGAAGACGGCATGGTCAACCTGATAAATCGGGTTGGTTGCCGCGGTGAACGTCGAAGTGTCATCCAGCTGCGGAACATAGATGATCGGGTTCTTCTTGAACGTCAGGGTTCCGTCCACGTCCTGCACACCACCATGGCCTGAGCCGGCAGTGAACGGAGCGAGGTCTCGACCGAGATTCTCGTTCTGAGCTTCCCCGATGTTCTCGAACGCCGAACACGTCACTTCGTCCGTGTAATAGCGTCGATCCTTGCCGCGAGGGGTGCTCATGTCTTCCTTCGTCACAGGACTTCGGAAGTTGGTCTTTCGCAGCGCGGTTCGCATCTTCGGCAGCAGGTCATCCTTGCTGACGCTGACGTAGTTCGCCGTGTAGTTCTTGAACTTCGGCGACTCAGTCAGGTTCAAGCCCGCAATCGTCGTGTGCGCCACGGCGTCAGGGCCGGTTGGGTAACCGCCGTTGAAACCGGTTGTGGCGTTGTAGACGATCCAGTACGGCAGACCGTAAGGATTGAGCTTGTCGGTGGTGTTTGGCACCTGCCATGCCTTGGCTTCCAGCTCTTCCGCCAGACTCAGCATTGCCTCATAGCGGCGAGGCTTGACGGTGTTATTGATCGTGGACTTGCCACGATTCATGAGGATGTCACTTTGATAGTGATATCCCCACTTGGTCTGAGCGTGACGCCATGGGATGGTGATGTCGTCCATCAGGTCCGGAATATCGACGTCATCCGTATCCGTCATCCCGGTGTGACTTGCTGCCCCTGAAAGCTGCATCAGGAGGTTCTTACGAATGCTGATACCATCACTGAAGACGATCTTATCGTCTCGCAGCCAGTGGCTCATCATTTCGTAGTCTTGGAGATTGGAAGCAATCTGCTCCCAGTTCATCCGGTCCAAGTCCGGCAGAATTGATGCTACCAGATCGGCAACATCCTGTGGTGCGATAGCTCCAGGCATTGGAGTCTCAACTTTCTATTTGAATCGGCCAGCAACAGACTATGAGTGTTTACGCCAGAACGCGTCTTCTTTGGCCTGAGCCCTTGCGTTACCAGAAAGCGGTTTCGCGCTTGCTGAACGCGGTCGGGAAAGAGCCTGAGAACCGGCGCTCTTGATGTCTGACTTCAGTTTGTTGCGAGCGGTTTGGGTTGCATGTTTGAAGAACGAGGCGTGAACCGCCTCCTGAATCAGTTCGGACTCTGGCGGTACAGGTTTTCCCGCCTGTTCATAGCCCATTCTCAGCAGGTTCATCTTCGCAAAGACTTCCCGCCGATTACTGGCTTGCATCTTTGATGTCTTCTGGATCTCGTCGTGACGGCCTTTTCCGAGTAGTTCCTCGAAGCCTTCCATTGAGTCCAGTGCAGCATCAAACCTGTCGCATTGAGCAGCGAAGGCTCGCTGCCGTTCCATGTCGAGCAACTGCTGGGTTTGTCTGCGGGTCTCGGCAATCTGCTGCCAGCCTTGCTTTTGCAGTGCAACGATGTCGGGATCATGTCCAAGCTCAATCAGCTTATCCCAGTCGGGTTCAGCTGGCTCTTCGAGCTTTTTGGACGCCTTGTCGTCGGCTGACTTGTCGCCAGCTTTTCCCTGCAAACGCTTCTGGACTCGCTCCGCGATTCCAAGTTCTTTTTCCAACGCCTTTGCGTCAGAGAATCCCTTGATGTCGTCGAGCGTGTAGCCAAGAGCCACTGCCTTATCAAGCAGTTCATCGCTGAACCCGTCATCGGGATCCGCGGAATCGTCAGGAGTCGTTTCGGACGCCTCTTCGGCTTCACCTTCAGTGTCGCCGGCATCATCTGACGTCTCAGATGGTTTCTTCTTTGTATTCTCCGCCCTCAGCTGCGCCAACTCGTCTTTTGCCGAAATGTCCGAATCGGCTTCAAAAGCATCGTATCCGGGGTCCACCATCGAGTATCCGGTACTCGGCTTGGTCTCTGTCGCAGCTAACTCTGTGGCGGCTGTTGATTCGCTTACTTCACCTGATGAACCTTCAGTTTCCAAACTCATTGCTCTGACCTTTGACAAAAAAACGGGGCGCAGTGCAGTTCGCACGAACCCCGTCAAAGGTCGCAATGTTGACGCATCTAAACCGGTGGATCAGACCGGCCTTTTGCCTTATTCAAGGCCGCACAAATTGCACGGCCCCGCTTGAACAGAAAAACACGTTATTTCAAAAAACAAAAACTGTCAACAGCGACGATACCTGAAGCTCTTGACATCCTTCGTTCGGTGCTTCGGCTGTGGATCGCCATAAGACGCCTGCCGGTCGAACAAACCGAGTGCTTCACACACCTTCTTGCGCTGGTGCTTATCCTTGAAGATCACATCACCATCCTTCGTGTGGTCCACCTGCCCGCATCCCTTCGACTGAAGATACGCCATGTGCTCCTTGATCTGTCCAGGATGAACGCCGGCCGCAGACGAAACCATCGGATAGCATGATGGATACGTCTTGGTTCCCTTATGAGGATTGAAGTACGACTTCGCCGTCCGGCCATCATCCAGCACAATCTGGCCATCCTTCACTCGCTTGTCGAACTCAGAGAACGGCATCTGAAGTTCAACAATCTCGCCCTCTTCCGTGATGAATTCATACATTGGCATTTACTGCTCTCCTTCGCCACCACTGGCCATCATCAACTGAGCCATCTGCTGATCGTGGGCCTGTGGTGTTTGACCATGGGAAACATTGTTCCGCGTGTACTTACCATTGGGCTTCCCCGGCTTTGGGGCTCCCACTCCGCCGCCTTCTCCCATCATCTGGGGTGGCATTGCCTGCTGTGTCATCTTCACGATTTTCCTAAGCTCCGGAAGATCAAGATACTTCGCAAGCGTGTCGAGATACGCATAAACGTCCGGTTGAACGCCAAGCGGAATCGCCGGCAGAACGTCCTGAGCCCAAATCGAGCGAAGAAGTTGAGCCCTCTGCCCTGGGGAAATATCCGTCATTGAGTACGGCTCGATTTTGATTTCGTACTCATCGTAATCGCCATCGCGGACGTCCACTTCGTTGCCGAATCCGTCATCACGTCGCGGCCATTTCACTGGAACCTTCAAATCTGTTCCAGTGATTTCCCGAGTCATTTCATACTCAATCGTCGGGTGATGGTGCAGGTAGAACGCGATATCTCTGATGACCTTTTCAGTCGCAGACAGCAAAACGCCCTGCATTGAAGCGATTCGAACATTCGCGGCCTGCTTGATCATTTCCTCCTGGCCGAGTGTCGGTGATGACGCGCCGAGCCCCATTTGTGCTGACAGGTTGCCCATCACGAAGTCGGCCATTGACTTCACGTTGAGGGCAAACCCCAGTGTCTGCTGGTTCACTCCGCCGAAACTGGCTTCCTTGAAGTTGTTGGGGTTTCCAACGGCCAGAACGTCGCCATCGTTCGTCTTGATGATGTTCTGGGCATCCTGAAGGTTCGAATTGTCCGTGATTCCGATGGTCTTCTGCCGGCTCGCCTGAATCCCCAGCTTTGTGTAGAGCTTGTTTTCCAGGTCGTCGAGGTCGATCCAGTTGGCGACCGGGGGAAGCCCCATGATGTTGTTCAGAACCGGATTGAACCCAAAGAAGTGATATGGCCCGTTCTTCGGCCCTTTCCATTCAACGGTTTTCAATGGCATGTCTGATTCCATCGAAAACGTTACGAGTTCATCGGTCTCAGGAACGAAGACTTGCCAGATTTCGCACATTTCCGTGAAGGGCTCATCTGATCCGCTTTCTCCGGTTGAAATCGATCCCGTTCCGTCTTTCTGCTTTTCGGCAGCTGTCAGCTTCTCGCGAACATCCTTGCTAAATGACTTGTTCCGCTTGGCTTCCGCCAAAGAAACCTTGTACTTATGCCCCCAGAAAGCAACCTGCTGACGCCCCCACTTCGCCGCGCTGGTGTCGAATACGAAATCATCAAACATGATGGTTTCACAGAAGACGTCTGTGATTGGAAGTTCCTCCCCGTCAATCTCCGGGGAATCAGTCACGTCCAAGCCAACTTCCATGATTCCAACACAGAAGATCGCAGAGAGAACCCACAGTCGGTGTTCTTTCTCAAAGTCCATCTTCTTGAGTGCGTGATTGACGGCCAGTTCCATTTCAATGGCCGCAGACTCAGCGTTCGGGTTGTGTGTCGTGCAGACAACCTGCGGATTTCTGGATGACAACTGCTGAAGCAGTGAAGTGACTGCAAGTTCCAGCATGTTGATTGGCTTATCGCCCACATCGCGGTTCGCTCCGTAATGCGGACCGGTGTAACTCTTCAGCGTCTTTTCGAGTTCCTCACGAAATGGCTCGAGCTGCTTGCGTGAGTTCTCAACGGCTTTCTTCAGGCTTTGGAATCGCTTCTGATCCATGATCATTCATCCCAGTATGATTTTTTGTTTTTCTGTCTCAGCATGTTCTCATACTGCTGACGTCGCCATTGAAACGACTGAAAAGGGACTTCAACCTTCGCCTCAGCTTCCTGTCTGACTGGCGAATCATCAATCCCAAAAGACGCACAACCAAGGGCGATAGCTGCGTCCCCGTGAGCAAGTCCCATCCCGGCGCCGTCTTCAGTTGTCTCTGCTGCTGAGTGAACCAGCTTGCCGTTTTTCAGGAAGTATCGACTGCATTCATTCAAGGCGATTGTTGAATGCGGCTTGATACGGTCCTTCCGAACGCCCTGCTCGATGGCTTTCAGCAGCTCGATTCCTCGGTCGTTGTTTCGGTATCCTACCCGTTCAGTGGTCTCCCGATACGCAATGTTTTGTCGCAGCTGGCGATAAACATTACCGTATTTCAGGTCTTGGGTAACCTTGTTAATAAACAAAGTTCCCAGAGGACCGTTGATTTCCGGGACGAGATAGGCGCCCCAGAAGAGCTTGCAAACCCATACTGCAAGTTCCGCAAACTGCATCGGATCAAGCCTGTTCGACCGCCACTCAAACGCCTGCTCGCCAGTTCCCTTGTTCAGACACTCCAGCGCCGAGTAGCTCGACCATTCACCGCCAGTTCCCGCCGAAACGTCGGCCCCAATGACGTACTCACCCTTCGGTGGCTTCTTTTCTGCGTCCAGGGGAACCCAAAAACTCGACAATCCACCGGCCGCAAGCTGCTGAAACAGCCAGTTTGATAGGTTTTCCGGGTCGCGAATGATGTCCCCGGTACACACGGGGGGCTTTACGTTCCTGAGAGCCTTTTCCAGCAGCTGGGGATTGAAGATCTGAGCAGTCGCGCCGCCGAAATTGCGGTCGAGCTCTGCCGCGACTGATTGGGGCGTCGATCCTGGACGATTCCAAACATGGTCGTAGTACAGCGAACGCCAACGGCCATCCAGAATGAACTGATACGTCTCGTCTTTCTTCAGTGGGTTCCTGAAAGAGTGCTCTTTGTCGTGATTGGCGTGCTGAAGCCAGAAATCCATGTCGTCAATGACGAGTTTGTAGGTGTCCGTCCCCGGAATCAGCTCGCTGTGGTACATGCCGCGGGCTTTCTCCGGATCGTCTTTCCAGTCAACGACGATAATCACGCCGTTTTTCGACTCATCAGACACAACATCATAGAAAGCGCCGGCCATACCCCTGTCTCTGTTGGCCGTTGAAACGAAAACGCGGCACTGGGTGACGTGAACCGTCGAGTCCATGGCCGCGTAGTCTTCGCCCTGCTCGAAGAAGTGGAATTCGTCCATCAGCATCCACGCCTTACGGCCCCCTCGTCCGATGTCGGCCTTGGCTGGATACGCTGTCAGTGAACTACCGTTTTTCAGGTTGCGAAACGTATTCTTTGTGATGTTTCGCTCGTAATCACTCTTCGAGAGGATCCAGCTTGGGAGTCTCTCCAGGAGAAACTCGAATTTCGAGAACAGGGCGTCCGGGTCGTCCGGATTGTTCGCCGAAAGCAAGTCTTTTGAGACGAAGCCGATATGGGTCTGATCGTGGAAGATCCAGTCCCACGCGGCGAGAGCCCCGCCGATGATCCAGCTGATACCAGTCTCGCGAGACTTGGGGATGACAATGTCCTGCCGGCCAAGGTGCTCGACACATCGCATAATCACCGTGTCTTGGTATCCGCGAGTGATGAACGGAATCTCTTTGGCTGTCCCGTAGCGGTCTTTCGTGTTCCAGTCCGCCTTTTTTCGGGGTTCAAGAAGCCAGGCGAAGGTGTTCAGGAAGAACAACGGGTCTCGAGCACACAGGGTCCACAGTTCTTTGGCCGCTTCAGGGCTTTCGAATCCGGCCCGGATGCAATCCCGCCGAAACCGGATGTTCATGACGGGATTTTTCAGCGAGACACTCGAATACAACGCCGTATCGCGATCCGGGACGCCGATGAATTTCAGAGCACCGATTGCGGTTGCGATTGTGGAGAGACTCATGAGGGATACTTTTTGTGAAACTCGTCCCAGAGTTCCTTGTGCTTGTTTTTGCACCTGAGAAGAACGTCTTCCGAGAACTTCGACATAAGATCATCAACGATGTCGTTCACGTCCAGTGTCAGCTGTCGCTCGATACGGTCAAGCATCGCAAATTGCTTGCGTTTGTCGTCCTCAATCCTCTGCTGCGTGAGGCTTCCGGCTGCTTTCGCCTTGGCGTCTTCTCGCTTCGCGCAGATGTCCAGAAACTTAGTCGAGTCTGCAACCGCGTACTGATACCAAGCCCAAGCCGCCAAACTGGGAGCCATTGAGGGCTCGCAGTTTGGGTTTTTCATGTTTCGGTAGGCGAAATCGATATCCCGGTCTGCATCCGTCGGTGAGTTTCTGGTTTGCTCTTCGAGGATAGCCAGCTGCTCATTCAGCTTTCGTTCCCGCTCCGCTTCCTGCTCTTCAATCTGCCGTTGAGTCAACGGGGGAGCTTCCCCGCGGGCGATTGCTGCTGCGATCCGTCGCTTCTCCCTGCGTTTTTCGTTCTCCCGCTGTCTTGCGGCGCTGCTTTTCTTCTTCGTTGTCATTTCTTGCCCAACAGCACTTTCCGGACGAAAGCCGCCTCAGTCACTTCGCCGGATTCCCTCCATCGGCGCATGATTTCTTCTCGTTGAGCCTTCGTGACTCGAACGCGAACGTATAGGTTCTTTTTCTTGCTCTGTTTTAGTTTTGGTCTGACCATGGCGATAGTGTAGTCACAGAAACATTGGCATTCAACGGGGATTTGCTGTTGAGTTTTTGGGGTACAATAACTATCGTGGGCAACGGAAAGGAGATTCATATGACTGAAACTGTAATCTATGCGAGATTTTCGCCGAGACCACAAAAAGACGGGGACGCTGAGAGGGTGGCAGCAAACGAAGACGCTGAAACGATCCGTCTTCAGCTGGAAGTGTGCCATCGATACGCGGCGATGAAGTCGCTGACGGTCACCCAGACAATCAAAGATCCGGAGACTTCCGCACGGCAAACACCACTTTTTGAGCGTGAAGGTGGATCAAAGCTCCGATTTCTTCCTCGCGGATCGCATGTGATCTGCTCGAAGCTCGATCGAGTGTTCCGATCAACGGCCGATGGGCTGCTGACGATGAACTACTTCAAGAATCGTGGAATCTCGATGCACTTCGCCGATCAGTCTGGTTGTACGCTGGATCTGAGCACCGGCGAAGGCGAATTCATGTTCACGATTTTGCTCGCGGCGGCTTCACTGGAGCCACGAAGGACCGCCGATCGTACTTCGAAGGCCATGAAACATCGCCAACAGAACGGCCAGCGAATGACGCCAGCAAGGAAAGTTCCGTTTGGCTGTAAGATCGATCCGGAGAACCCGTCAATGCTGATTGCAGCACATGAAGAGATTGAAGCAATCTACTGTGCTCGTGAGTGCCAAAAGAAAGGCATGTCGCTCAGGGCCATCGCCGAAAAGATCGGCCCGATTCGCGGGAAGATCCTGAAGCCTGAGTCAGTGAAACGCCTGATTGCGAGTGAGATATGACGGAACCGCTCTACTCGATCGGCACATTCGACCACGAAGCCTACACGTACTCTCCGCATCGGGACTTGCCGGCTTTCAATCTGACACGGAAGCAGCTCGTGGAAGTCATGCGAGCACTTCAGCAGGATGGTTACTCCTGCCATCGGTTCCGTTCTCGCGATCCGAAGACCGGCGAACTGGAAGAGTGGGCCAGTGAATCTGATCCTTCCGTGCTAATCGAGCGGACGGATGGAGAGCCCGAGGAATCAATTCTGGAAAGGTGGAAGAGATAGTCTCTTTTGCCAACGTTCGTCTTTAATTCGAAGGATAGATTTTCATGTCAGACCCCGAAGAAAACCTAATTGCTGATGCCATCACTGGCGCGCTTGGTCATGACGCAGATGGTACTGCCATCGTGGACGTGTTCAGAGAATTGTTTAGCAGGTGGAGAGATGACGGCAATGATCCAATCACCATTGTCGATGCCGTTGAATTGCTCGCCAAATCGAATCGCAGAATCGCCGATGCGATCACGCCAAACCTGATTGGAACATGTCCAACAGGAGGACATAACGAAAGCCTCACTGAAGCCGTGATGGGGCTCACTAAATCGATGATGTTGATTGCTGATGCAATCAACAACGTCGCGAGTGCCATTGAAAGGAAATAGGGGAGCATGAAAATGCCCCCTCGAGAGCGAATCGCCATGTTGGCGGTTCTCAATTCAACCCATGATGGAGAATCGCCGTGATTGAGTTCTTCTACTCAACCTACCGTGCTGAAATCAATGCGATGCCGGCATTGCCGGACGTCTTCAGAATCATCGTTCCGCATCAGTTGATCGCGAATGAAAGGACACCACTACGACGACCGGAATTCGATGGATATGAGTGCCATGAATGGAAGGAGCCGGGACACATTGAGCTGATTTACGAAAAGATTCGCGAGAAAAAACGCACGAAAAAAACATCAGCTCAAGATTTGATAATTGCTCGATTCAAAGGAACCACATGACCAGTTCACTATTTTTCTTAGTCGTAAACGTTCTCTGGTTTGCTCTGTTCGTCTCTTTCGCTCGATGGTCGTATGAAAGCCGTCTTCAGCTGCAAAACGTGATCAATGAACGAAACAAGGAACTCCATAACACCAGACTGGAAGTAAACTCACTGATTGCACAGCGAGACTCTGAGGCCGATCTGGCAGATAAGCGGCAAGCCACGATTCTGAAACGTGATGCCACCATCCGGGCTCGCGATGCACGGATCGAAGAGCTTGAAACGGAACGCAGCAATCACCTGAAAGGACTGGCCAAGATGGGTGAGCTGTTCGCAAAGCTCAAAGATGAATACGCCGAGTATCGGAATGAATCCGGCAACGCGATTCAGGCACTGACACTGCAACTTGATGCACTGAAGGACCGCCACAGTAGATTGCTTGAGTTTCATGAGCGCCTTCGCGCGTCTGCTCACAAGGCTCTTATTGAACTCCGATCAGAACTGGAAAACTGACATGAAAACACCATTCGAAGAAGTCACGTCAAAGCTGATTATTCTCCCGAAGTCCGCAAAGAAGCGAACATTCGAAGCCCCTGTCCTTCAGTTCAAGATTGTGGACGGCGACACGTTCGATCTGCTGCTGGATGTTGGTTTCGGTGGCCGCGAACAGGTTCGGTGTCGTCTTCTTGGGCTCGACGCTCCGGAAATCGACACTCGAGCCGGCCAGCTGGTGACACTTATCACTTACGACTGGATGGCAAGCGTTGGTGATCTTCTATGGAAGTCAAAGAAAGTGGACAAGTACGGCAGGTCACTTGGTGAACTTGTCAGTGAAGGTGGATGGACGCTGAATCTTCACTTACTGAAATACCAGCTCGCCAAAGCATACGACGGCGAAACCAAGCGAGTCTGGTCAAACGATGAACTGACGGTCGTCGAATTGGCGGCAGCAAAATTTCTCCATCTTGAAAGCTGAAGGCAATGAGTAACGAAGAAATGATGAACATGGCCCGAGAAGAGGCCGCACAGTGCTGGTGTGATCCGGAAACCTCGCATCTAACGATGGTTCCGGAACTGGCTGAAGCTGTGGCCAAACGAATCTGTTTATGGATGGAAATGTCGGCACGACAAAGCGAGAACGCTGGGTTCTATGCCGGCCTGCTGGACAAGTGCGCCGAGAATCTCGGACCGCTGGCGGAACAGGCTTACATTTCCGATGACGGCAGTGTTCAGGATGAACCGCTGGCACTGAAGATTCCTGAACTGGTGGCGGAACTGGCGAAGTCGGCAACGACAACGGAGTTTGTTGAGTACGCCGTTGGTTCAGTTGTTCAGGGACTGTTGGGCGCCTCAATCTCGATCGTTTCGCGGATCTCCGGACGCCCGGAAGGCCCGGAACTGCAAAACTCGATCATCGACGCACTTGGCAATCTGCGGGCTCCCGGTGTTCAGGAAATGGATCAGGAGCAGCTGGACGCGGCGTTCGCTTACATGGTCGAAATGGGCAAGCCGATTGAGGGGTAACATGGTTCAGGAATATCTCTTCTTCGGCGGTCCGGCGAATGGAGTCTACAAGATAATCCAGGACGACATGCCGATCGTGAAGATTGCGGTGGCTGCACCGGTACTGATTCCGGGCGACGACCCCGAGGGGTTCTATCCATACGTAGAACACCAGTACCGGCGATACGTTCTCCCTGAGAGCGTGATCTATATGCACGAAAGCATCCAGCCTCAAAAGATCTTCACGTTCGAGAGTCAGGAAGAACACGAACTGTTGCTGGGAATCACGGAAGATCCATTCAGCATCGCCGGCCCGCTGATGTTGTCTGACTGGCTGGAGGATCATGAGCGAATCGAAATGGCCAAACGGTGGCGATTCATCGTGCAGGTCATGAGCTGGTATCGCATCCGTGAGGCCATCGCGGTGAAGTGGCTCCTGGACTCCGATCTGATCGATGGTTCTTCGTATCACCATCGGCGGTACCAGGAAAAGATGTGGTGCAAGGCCAACGGGTATCAGTTCATCGAGTTCTACGACAAGCCGCTCACAATCGATGATCCTTCAGGAAAGATCCCGTTCAGAATGCACGTGGACCACAATTACGATTTTTTCAGGCCGTATCGCGGAATCAAATTCGACTCAACTTGAAAGGAAAGTGCAGTGCCTCAGTTCTTCACGCTCGATCGTCCAAAAGGACACATCGCCTACATTCGTAAGGACGGCGATCAGTTGACACTTGTCAACAGAAACGGCCGTCAGCTAACGATTGGAGGGGCTGAACTCGATCCCAACGAATTCACACTCACGGAAGTTCCTGAAGAAGTGGCGTTGAGTCTGGTGAAGCCGGACAGGAAGCCGGACAGGGACGTCGTTGCGACTGTCATCGAAACCCGATCAGGCGTGATCGGTGGCACATCGCCGGCCAGTTCGCTGACGAATCAGGACATCGACGATCTCACGGACGCGATCGACAAGGCCATCCGGAAAGGAAACGCCGGAACGCCGGCAGAAATCAGGGACGTGATCGTCAAGGCACTCAGGAAGTTGCCTGCAGTGTCGCCGAATCCATAGTCGCCGGCCGCAACGTAGCGGACGGCAAAACCAACCAGTTGAAGGAGAGCAGAATTGAACAGGGAAACCGGAGGACCAGTCAGGAAGTCAGGTCCATTTAACAGTGAATCGACTCCAGTAAACGGACTCGGAGGGCCAAAGAGGCTTGATGGATTCCGCCTGTGCATCGAAAGGCTTATCGAGCTTGAAGAAACAGCCGACATGACGCTGGCTGATGTTTCACAACTTGGCCCATTGATGATTAAGGGCGAGTTTCCGGAAACTGAAGACAAGCCAATTCCCGGAGTTTCTGAAGTCGCAGCCGATATCCTCAGTCGGATCAACAGGATTCTTGATCTTGTCCAGCGAACTCGGATGTCAATCAACCAAATCGATTTTTCAACGTGATCTGAAATCACCAATTTCGTGATTTGAAATCACCAACCACCCGCGGACGCTGTGTTCGCGGGCTTTTTTTGTCTCTCAATCGAAAGTCAATTCAATGGAACGCAACATCCTTCAGCAGCTTCAGGACATCGAGCAGCAGCTGCTGGCGAAAAAGGCCATTCAGGTTCACATTCACATCAGCCTTTCGCCGGGATCTCCAGGACTCAGCGAATCGGACATCCAGCAGCTGATGAATGACGTGGATTCGGTGTGCGAAAAGGAACCGACGGCGAAGCCATCACCCAACAGAGGCCGAATCGAAGTCGTGAATGACATGATTCGAATCACCCTTTTCAGTGCCACCGGCGAAACCAACGCCAGTTTGAAGGGTGTAACCGCAGAAAACATGGCGGAAGCCGCGCGGATCCTCTCCGCCTGGCTCGATGCCCCGCCACAGAAGCGAATTTGGAAGGAATGGAGCAAGCCGAACCGCCCCGGACTGTGGGCCTTCACGTATCCAGCCGCAAACGGAACCGTCTTCTATCAGGAAGTCAGTGAAGTTGGGGCCAAAATCCCGACAAGATGGAGCGAGGGCCACTGGTGTTACATCTGCCCGGCGCCGAAGATCGAATATCGGCAGAAACAGGAAGAGCTTGAGACGATTCCAACCGAACGCTGGCCGAAATACTACGTCCCAGTGAAACCTGTGAAGTCCAGCTATGGCAAAGAAATCGCGTACTACCGACGTGATGACAGATTCAAAGGGGAGACATTTCACGTTGACGGAACATCCTTCACTTTTCTGGAGTGGGACATGGTCAACGCCAAAGAAGTCACCGAACTGGAAGCGAAGAAGCGATCCCAGAACAAACACGAATCCATCACCCTGGAGTTCAGCCACGAGCGGCCCAACAAAGTCGGAATCTGGGCCTACAAGACATCAACCAGGTTTTCAGACGGCAGGCTGGCCTTCACGGTCGTCAATGACGTGAATGAAGTGCAGTGTGCTCCATCCCCCGGACGCTGGGCCTACGTGGGTGATCACCGATGATGAAACTGAACAACGTCCTCGTTTTCGAGTCGTGGGACACCATCCCCGACATCGCCCAAAAGTGTCGCGGCCGCAGGGCTCAACTGATCTTCATCCCGGAAAAACGCCGGCATGAGTTCAACGAATCACCACTCCGCGACCAAATCATCTCGAATGCCGGCTTCGGTGTCCGCTTCTACTCAGCTCCTGATGGAGAATCACATGGATGATCCCCGCCGTTTCGTCGCCATCGACGAACATCACTTCATCTCAGACGAAAAACTCACTGATTTCGCCATCAAAAGAGGAATCGTGGACGTCTCCAAACTCGAGCCCATCGGCGACGCGGCCGGAAAAGCCCTCTCCGACATCCTCATCCCAAGGTGCCAGGCCAGGCTCAGGAAAATGCTCAAAGACTCCGTCCGACGAATCGAAAACGGAAAAGCACCATTCAACCGAGCCCAACGAAGGGCTCTCAAAAAACGAAAGCGAAGATAATGCCCCCACTCAAACGACCAAAACAACTCTCCCGGAAGTCATGGATCATGCTGGGAAACCGAATCAAACACATCCGAGAGGAACTCGGAGAAGTCATCAAAGACATTCAGGGGCTCGTCCCAGCAAGGGAGCTGGACAAAGTCCTCAGCATGGAACGCCAGCTCGACGTGTTCAAATCCAATCTCGACGACGTCGTCTGTAAACAAATCCCAGACGCCATCGCAACCAAGATCTTCTACGGAAAGCCACTCCCGCTGGACTCCTGAAAACAACCCTTCAACTCCACACGGCCGGCCAGCTTCTTCACCGAGGCTCGCCGGCCTTTTTCGTTGAATCAACGGACTGAACCAACGGACTGACGGAACGGACTGACGGGCTGGCAGGAATGGACTGAGGGACTGAGGCACCCAAAATTTTTTCTTTTCAAAATTTTCGGAAAAGTGTGTAGGGGCTAACCCCGCATCCGAGCGGCCCGCGACGGGGGGGAGCTGGGCAAAAACCAAGGACCGAGCACAAACCCAAGGACCACAACGCCAAACCAGTCCCATCGATCGACCATCAACGCCCTCGATCGACCATCAATCCCCTCGATCCCCCATCGATCGGCTGTCACATTGGGACCGCATTGTGACACCGAACCCCTCGATCCCCTCGTTTGGCCCCTCGATCGATGCAGCCTGCGACCGAGGCAGGTCGTTGTCCCCTCGATCGGCGAAGGGGGTGGGGGTGGGATTTCGGTTTTTGGGCATCCAGATCGACCGATGACCGAGGTGGCGGAAATTCCGTCATCGATATCAACCTGATGTCAATCAGCCTTGTGTTCGTAGTCAAACCGACTGAGGAAGTGGCGGAAATTCCGCCATCGTGATGATTGAGGAATAAACCACGACCTAGCCGATGGTATTTATCACCTGAAGATATCTGCAAATCTGTTCAGTGCCACCACGCCCCCAGCTCGCCCTGCTCGCCCTGCCCTGCATTCCGGATCTACTTGCCCTCAATCCTCAATCATTTCACCAGTATCCTCAATGAATTCACTTATCACACAGGACGGGGTTTGAGTCGTCTTGATGGTTTGAGGAGTTTGGCGGGGCATCCTATGCGATTCGGCGATGGCGTTCGGGGTTGGTGTTCGGCGGCAGCTTGGCGGCGATGTTCGGAGTTATCCGGAGTTACTCGGAGTTACTCGGAGTTATCCGGCGTTCTTCGGCGTTCTTCGGGATCGGAATGGACCAGATTGCGGGGAAGTTTTACCCGCAAAAACACTGGGTTTTCGTGTATTTCCCGGAAAATGGCAGAAAGTATCCAGATTCATGGATAGTTTTTGATGGAAATGGCGTTATACTGGTGGTGGATTAGTTTTTGAGGCACATAAACGCGATGCCCCGTTAAGTTTTACCCCCAAGCCTGGAGATCCAGAGATGAGCAAGATCACAATTACCAACGATTTTACAAATCTCAGTACAACAGTGGATGCAAGTAAGCCGCTCACTGCTGCAAAGATTCGCTTAATCCGCCAAAGGTTGTGCTCAGACGATTGCCGATCCGGAGACACGCTTGGAGCGCGAGGACCACAGCAGGACGGGTACACTCGACTGCTAGATCGTGCAGATCAGATCATGATGACAGGTGCAGGCCGATAGTCTGACAGCGAGCTGACGCGACGATGAGCATGTACTGGTGGTGGATTAGTTTTTGA
>CAZWRK010000005.1:52443-77248 GCA_964635875.1 uncultured Aquaspirillum sp. | reverse complement strand
AGGCAGAGCCGTCAGATTTACAGTCTGATCCCTTTGACCGCTCGGGAATCCCTCCAGAGAAGCCCGCATTATCCAGACCAAACCTAAGCCTGTCAACACATTTCATCAAAAAAACCGAAAAAATCTTATCTTTTTAAATAACACTCTGAATTAAAAAGAAAACCCGCAAAAGCGGACTTTCTTTGATCTCATACAAAATCAAGAAGCTTGACCAGTAATAATCAAATATTTCTGCTTAAGCTCTTCTTCACTCTCTGGATGAGCAGGGTCTAAAGGAATGCAATCGACCGGGCAAACCTGCTGACACTGCGGCTCATCGTAATGGCCGACACACTGTGTACAGAGGTTAGGATCAATGACATAAATCTCTTCGCCTTGAGAAATTGCATTATTGGGGCATTCGGGTTCGCACACATCGCAATTGATGCACTCATCCGTAATCATTAAAGCCATGACTTTTCCTTAAAATTCAGTCTATAAATTTTGACATTGCACAGAAGGCGCCGCAAGACTAGATAAATCGGCCGCTTCCATCAAGGCATAAGAGACTAATCCTGCACGTCCTTCACGCAAAATAGACCATCCATCTAAAGGCGGCCAGTGCGCACACTCTGCATAAACGCGCCCGCCGGGTTTCAGAATCCGCGCCAAATCCGGCAACACCTCTACAAGCAATGCACTATCAAACGGCGGGTCTAAAAAAATCAAATCAAACAAACCCGAACACCCGCGCACAAAATGCCGAGCATCCCCCGCCACAATTTCAACCTGGTTTGCACCAAGCAATTTTCGATTCTCTTCCAGCGCAGCCAATACTGGTTTGGTGCGGTCAACCATGACGACACGCGCAGCACCTCGAGAGGCAGCCTCAAAGCCAAGCGATCCACTCCCTGCAAATAAGTCCAAGCAATGCATCCCGTACAACTCTTGGCCCAACCAATTAAACAGCGTTTCTTTCACACGATCAGGCGTCGGCCGCAACCCCTGCTGGTCAGGAAAAGAAATTAAACGACGGCGAAATTGTCCACCAATAATGCGCACACGGTTCCGCCCAACAGTCTTTCGATTCAAACTCACTCCTTACTGAACACGAGGAACATCCGGCACCCCGACAACGACAGTCTGCCATTGACCTTTATGCACCCGTTGCTGAAAAGCAGTCTTTACTGCCTCAACAGACACCGCAGCAATCTTTTGTGGATACTCCTCCAAAAAAGAGAGCGGCAAGTCATAAAAACCAATCACAGCCGCAAACTCCAATAATTTTCGATTGCTATCAAAACGCAAAGGAAAGCCGCCGATAATATTATTTTTTGCCTGATCCAGCTCCGCCTTCGTCGGCCCTTGCTCAATAAACGTCGACAAAACGGATTGTGCAACCTGTAAAGCAGACTCTGCCTGATCACGCTGGGTTGAAAATCCCACAACAAACTCACCCGCTGCGGCCATCGGATTCATATAGCTCGAAACCCCATAGGTATAGCCCCGTTTGTCGCGCAACTCCCGCATGAGACGTGAATCAAACCCTCCTCCGCCTAAAATATAATTTCCGACCAACAGCGGAAAATAATCAGGGTCTTTGCGCGTTAACAAGGGCATCCCCATATAAATTGCAGCCTGACTCGCAGAATGTGGAAGACGCAGTATGGCCGAAGAGGCAGGTTTCACTTCGGGAACAGACGTAGCATCTACAGCCTCAACAGGCAGCGCCGTAAGCAGCTCAGAAGCCAATGAATCAGCCTCTTCACGAGAAACATCTCCCACCACCGTCACGACCGCCTGCGACGCCCGATAGTGGCGCCGCCAAAACTGCACTAAATCCTTAGTATGTATTGAGCGCACACTTTGAATCGACTGCATCGCATCACGCGCATAAGGATGCGAGCCATACATCGCGAGCATTAACTTACGGCGAGCCAAATCTGCCGGATCAGTATCTTGTTGTCGCAAACCCTCAATCGCACGCGCTTTTTCTCGCGCCAGCACCGCCTCAGGGAATTGCGGATGCGCCAACACATTCGCCATCACCGCAACCGCCTGCCGCCGCTCTTTTGGCGTCGAGAGTGTTCGCAAATGCAAACCGGCACGATCAGCATCTACCGAGGTCGATAAAGACGCAGCGACATCCGCCAAGGCCTCACGAACACGCTCTTCGTTCATTTTATTCGTGCCAGCGTCCAACAAACCCGCCGTCATTTCGGCCAGTCCAGCTTTATCCACAGGATCCCAACGCGACCCCGCATCAAACTCGACCTTAATATCTAAAATCGGGTTTGAACGACTTTCGATATACATTACTCGCGAGCCATCTGAACGCGTCCAACGCATCAACTCTGCCGCCGACGCGGGCATCGCAATCACCGAAAATCCGCACAACAAAATCCAAGACACGCGTAACTTAGCGAACATAGCCACCTCCCATGCCAACACTCGCTGCGTTAGACGCGGCTTTAGCAGGCGACGTCGGCTGTGGCACCAAGACCCCCACAGTCAAATGATCATCTTGCAAATACTGACGCGCAACGCGCTGAATGTCCTCTGAGCGGACCGCGTTCAACTGTCCTTGAATAGCGCCCTCATCCCGCCACGAAAAGCCCAAGGACTCCAAGCGCCCCATACTCATCGCCTGTGCAAACATCGAATCTTTCTCAAAAATATGTGATGCCGCGAGCTGGGTGCGCACGCGCGCCAACTCTGCCTCGCCCACACCCTCTTTTACAATACGATCTAATTCGTGGCGCAAAGCGGCTTCCATTTTAGCGACAGAAACGCCTTGTGCCGGAATTGCCGAAACCGAAAATAAAGTCTCACCACGCCCCAAAAAGTCATAAGACGCGCTCACACTTGTGGCCAGTTTTTTTTCTCGAACCAGCGTTTTAGGTAAGCGTGATGCATCCAACCCATCCAAAACGCCGGCCAACATAAAGAGAGCGTAAGGGTCTTTTTCATCAATTCGTGTTAAGTGCGGAGCACGCCATGCTAATGACAACAAACCTAACTCAGAGGGCTGCTTAACGGTCAAACGCTTGATCCCCACGCCTTGATCAGGCTCGACAATCGACTGCCGCGCCGCAACCGGCCGCGCCGCAACGCGACCAAAGGTCGCTTCCGCCATCGAGAATACCTGCTCAGGCACCACATCACCGACCACAATCAAAGTGGCATTTTTTGGGCTGTACCATGACTGATACCACGCCCGTAAATCGCTGACCTGCATCTTTCTCAGGTCGCTATCCCAGCCAATCACCGGCTGCCGTGCGGGGTCAAACAGCATCGCTGTCGCATTCAATCGCTCATGCAAAACGGAAAAAGGCTGATCGTCGGTACGCATTCGACGCTCTTCACGAATCACTTGGATCTCTTTGGAAAAAGCAGAAGCATCCAAAGACAAATGCGCCATTCTATCTGCCTCTAGGGCGAATGCTTCAGGCAAGCGTTTGGCCGCAAGCTGCTGAAAGTACACCGTGTAATCTTGACTGGTAAATGCATTTTCCTTGCCGCCCATCGCTGCAACTCGCCGCGAAAATTCGCCTTCCGGCACCGTCGGCGTACCTTTGAACATCATATGTTCCAAAGCATGTGAAACACCCGTGACAGTATTAACCTCGTCAATCGACCCCACGCGATACCACAACTGCGAAACCACAACCGGCGCACGGCGATCGGTTTTCACAACGACTTTTAACCCGTTATCCAACATCTTCTCTTGGGTGTCGGCAAAGCAAGGATTCACCCCACCCAAAACCCAAAGACATAAGACACCGAAACTCCAATTTGCTATGGCCATATCTGTCAATGTCCTACCGATAAACAAAAAAGAATACAATCACGACCTTGTGTACGCCTGACGGCGGTGTATCCGAGGCTGAATTTCAAATAGAGGAATCCAGAGAAGCAATAAGAATAAATGCCTAAATAAGCACAGATTCACACTCCGTACAGCCCCTCGGCCTACAATAGTCACGACCTCACGGCTAGCAGTGTCTACTACCTGCTAGCATTTCCAAAAAGTTTTTGCGGCCTTATATATACATTCATGTTTAGTTTCTTTAAGAAAAAACCTAAGCCTAGCGCTGAACCTCAAGTCACGGTTTCGCCACAAGAGTCGATAACCGAAGCACAGCCCACGCCGCAGCCTTCTGCCGAGTCTGCGCCCGTCGCGATCACTCCAGCGCCCCCCGAAGCGACTCAACAAACCATCGCCGCCCCTGCCCCCACCACGGCCAAAAAGCCAAGCTGGACAGAGCGCCTGCGCAGTGGACTCGCCAAAACCCGCGACAAGCTCGGCAAGCAACTAGCGGGTTTATTTGGCGGCGGCAAGATTGACGAGGACTTATACGAAGAGCTCGAAACGGTCCTGCTCACCGCCGACATGGGTGTTCCCGCCACCACGCACCTTTTGCAAGATGTGCGCGATCGCGTCACGCTCAAGGGTCTAAAAGAAGCTTCAGAGCTTAAGGGGGCATTAAAAACAGCGCTCTCTGAACTCATTACCCCGCTGGAACAACCACTCGATGTCAGCGGACACCGGCCGTTTGTCATTTTGTTGGCAGGCGTCAACGGCGCAGGCAAAACAACCTCCATCGGCAAGCTCGCTCAATATTTTCAGCAACAAGGAAAATCTGTCCTGCTTGCAGCGGGCGATACCTTCCGCGCGGCCGCACGCGAGCAACTTGCAGAATGGGGTGCACGCAATAACGTCACCGTAATTGCGCAAGAAGGTGGCGACGCTGCAGCAGTGTGCTTTGATGCCATCCAAGCCGCCGTCGCACGCAAAATTGATATCGTGCTCGCCGATACCGCAGGACGCCTTCCGACTCAGCTCCACTTAATGGAAGAGATTAAAAAGGTTAAACGCGTCATTGATAAAGCATTGCCGGGCGCCCCTCATGAAGTGCTGCTCGTGCTTGATGCCAATATCGGCCAAAACGCCATCACACAGGTCAAAGCCTTTGATGATGCATTAGGCCTCACAGGTCTTGTACTGACCAAACTCGATGGTACGGCTAAAGGCGGCGTGATCGCAGCCATTGCACGCGAACGGCCAGTGCCCCTACGCTTTATTGGCGTCGGCGAAACGCTCGATGATCTTCGCCCATTTAAAGCCGATGACTACATCAACGCACTATTCGACTAAGCACGACGGGTAAGAGGACAGAATGATCCAGTTTGATCAAGTCAGCAAACGCTATCAGGGTGGTATCGAAGCTTTGCAAAAACTCAGCTTTCACATTCAAAAAGGCGAGATGGTCTTTTTGGCTGGACATTCTGGGGCGGGCAAATCCACGCTACTCAAATTGGTCGCAGGCATTGAACGGGCGAGTGCAGGAAATGTCCTGGTCAACGGGCAAAATTTATCCAAAATTCGCGCAGCACAACTCCCGTTTTTACGACAACACCTTGGGATTGTGTTTCAAGATCACAAAATTTTATATGACCGCACGGTGTTTGATAACGTCCGTTTGCCGCTGGATATTATTGGTTTTGAACGTGAGGAGGCTAGCCGCCGAGTTCGTGCGGCGCTCGACAAGGTCGGCTTGCTCAGCAAAGAAAAGCTCAACCCGATTCGTCTCTCAGGCGGTGAACAACAGCGATTATGTATTGCTCGCGCAGTCGTACATCGCCCTACGATCCTTCTGGCCGATGAACCAACAGGTAATCTTGATCGAGACTATGCCCTTGAGATTATGGAGCTGTTTCAATCTTTCCATCAGGTCGGTGTCACCGTCGTCATTTCCACGCATGATGAATCCCTTATGAAAGAATACGGTCAGCGCACAATTCGTCTACATCAAGGAGCACTCGCATGAAGCATCTCCTTGATCTGCATTGGCGCTCGGCAAAAAGCGCCCTGCAAAGCATGATCCGCCAACCGATTGGCGGCTTTCTGAATCTGTTGTTAATGGGCGTAGCCATTAGCCTGCCGCTTTGCTTATATGTGTTGATTACCAGCGCCAATGAATGGAGCCAACACCTTGCGCAAAGTGCGCAAATCTCGTTATTCATGGAGCAAGCAACAGAAAAGGCAGATCTCGCCGGAATTGAAGCCGCGCTGCAACAGCATCCGGCCGTCGCCAACTATCAATTTATCTCCAAGGAAATGGCTTTTAAGTCGCTGATTGCGCGCAATAATATGCAAGATATTGCCGCAGCCATGGGCGAAAACCCCTTGCCAGATGCTTTTGTGATTTACCCTAAAGACACCGACCCTGCAGCAATCTCTCGCTTAGAGAAAGAAATCAGTGGATTGGCCATGGTGGAATCGACCCAGTACGACGCAGGCTGGGCGCAACGCCTGCATCAAATTTTACGCCTTGGGCAGCAAACCACCTTTATGTTGTCCGCCGTCTTTGGTCTTGCGCTTGTCTTGGTTACGCATAACACCATTCGCCTACAAATTTTGGCGCGACGAGATGAAATTGAAGTGTCAAAGTTGATTGGTGCGCCTGACAGCTTTATCCGCCGTCCATTTTTGTACTTAGCGCTATGGCAAGGTGGATTGGCCGCTGTTTTAGGGTGGTTGCTCTCCGAACTCTTTGTACTCAGCGCGGGCCCCTCTATCCACGAACTGGCGACGCTATACAACGAAAATGCCAATTTACACGGGCTCAGATTTGGGGAGCTGCTTTTCATCATCGTGGCCAGCGCTGCACTCGCGATGTTTGGTGCACGACTGGCAACCGGCCATCACCTGCGCCAAATTGAACCGCAATAAGCATGCCTTCTTGCACGCTATCCTGATCGATGCAGGGATAGCGTGCCCCAACTCGAGGTTAAGACTCTGTTAACGTGCAGCCTCATACAATCCCCACCACAAACTATTCATCTCATCTCCACCTTGTAAAAAACCACGCGTGGCACATAGTGATGGACTATTGATTCCATTGAAAAAAATCAATTACATTTAAAGCGCCATTTCTAGCACTCGCCACAAGCGAGTGCTAATATCAGTAAAACAATAAGGAGGGAAGCGTCACAATGAATGCCTCGTTCACCTTACCAGTACCATCCAGCAGCGGCAGCCTTGAGCAGTACATTTCTGCGGTCAATAACATCCCGATGCTGACACAAGAACAAGAAACCGATCTCGCGACACGCTTCAAAGAAGCGGAAGATCTTGACGCAGCCAAAATGCTTGTGCTGTCGCACTTACGCGTCGTTGTCTCCATTGCCCGCGGCTATTCCGGCTATGGACTCCAACAAGCCGACCTGATTCAAGAAGGCAATATTGGTCTGATGAAAGCGGTCAAACGCTTCGAGCCGACCCGTGGGGTGCGCCTGTTTTCCTTTGCTGTGCACTGGATCAAAGCCGAAATTCACGAATTTATTCTGCGCAACTGGCGCTTGGTTCGCATTGCCACCACCAAGCCCCAACGCAAGCTTTTCTTTAATCTGCGCTCGATGAAAGCAGGGTTTTCGGCACTAACCGACACCGAAGCCAAAAACATTGCTGAACAACTCGGCGTCAAACCCGAAGAAGTTCGCGAGATGGAAACCCGCATGAGTGGGCAAGACATCTCGCTGCTCGCGGACGATAGTGATGACGAAAGCGGATTTGCACCGATTGACTGGCTGGCTGACGGCGAACACGAGCCGACCCGCCAAATGGAGAAAAAATCCTTCGACCGACTCCAGCGCGAAGGCATTTTCCATGCGCTCGAGACCCTTGATCCACGCAGCCGCCGCATTATCGAAGCCCGTTGGTTAGCCGACGACAATGGTTTGACCCTGCATGACTTAGCCAACGAGTTTGGCGTCTCAGCCGAACGGATTCGCCAAATTGAAGTCAAAGCCCTGCAAAAAATGCGCGCCGCAATGACTGCACAACAAGAAGGCATGGTCGTCGCCTAAGCGCTCCCATCGCCTCGGCAAGCCCCGCTCCATGCGGGGCTTTTTCATGCCACCGATCTAAGAAAGACACGCCATGACCACCAATACCGACTGGCTTCATCGGAGCCGCACCGCTGTTTGGCACCCCTGCACCCAAATGAAACGCCACGAAACCCTGCCAATCATTCCAATTGCGCGCGGAGAAGGCGTCTGGCTTTATGATTTCGATGGGCACCGTTACCTCGATGCCGTCAGTTCATGGTGGGTCAATCTCTTTGGTCATAACGAAAGCCGCATCAAAGCCGCCATCCATCAACAGCTTGATCGCCTCGAACACGTCATGCTCGCCGGTTTTACTCATCAGCCAGTGATCGAACTCTCCGAACGCCTCGCGGCGCTCTCAGGCCTTGGTCATGCCTTCTATGGTTCCGATGGCGCGTCCGCGATTGAAGTCGCACTAAAAATGAGCTTTCACCACTGGCGCAACACCGGCCACCCCAACAAAACCCGCTTTGTGCATTTAGAAAATAGCTATCACGGCGAAACCATCGGCGCGCTAGCCGTCACCGACATCCCGCTATTCCGCCAAACCTATGCCCCGCTGATTTTAGATGGCCTCGTGACCCCCTGCCCCGACAACCGCCAGTGCACAGAAGACATCGATGCCGCCACCCTGGCCCGCCAAGCCGCCGCCCAACTCGAACACCTCCTCGCCGAACGCCATCACGAAATTGCCGCACTGATTCTTGAACCGCTCGTGCAAGGTGCAGCGGGCATGGCGATGTATGACCCCGTTTATCTTCAAGAAGCGCGCCGCCTCTGCGACCAGTATCATATTCACCTGATTGCCGATGAAATCGCCGTCGGATTTGGCCGCACCGGCACTTTCTTTGCCCACCAACAAGCAGAAATTCTGCCCGACCTGCTGTGCCTCTCGAAAGGCATTACCGGCGGCTATTTACCGCTCTCAGTCGTGCTCTGCCAAGACCCGATTTACCACGCCTTTTACGACGACGAAGTTAGCCGAGGCTTTTTGCATTCCCATAGCTACACCGGCAATCCCCTTGCCTGCAGCGCCGCCCTTGCCACCCTCGACATCTTTGAACACGACCACGTTATTGAGCGCAACCGCACCCATGCCGCCACACTGAACGCCGAATTTGAACAGCTCGCCGCTCACCCGCAGGTTCGGCACTTCCGGCATCTCGGCATGATTTGGGCGTTCGATGTCGAAACTGAACGCCTCGATTTCTCGCTGGCTTTTTTCCAAGCAATGCTCAAACGCGAATGCCTCGTGCGGCCGATCGGCAAGACGGTTTACTTTATGCCGCCGTACATCATCACCCGCGAAGAGGTTCAGCATCTCGTCAAGGCCACGCTAGAAAGCCTAGACGAAGTCGAGCACAGCCCCCTACAGAAACAACGGTCAGATCCCGCGATTGCGTAAACGACGATGCCGCAAGCGGACCGCGGGCAGATATAATCCCCGCCGGTTCCGCTTGTTCATTCGTCAACGCCCTCAGGAAGTGTCATGCAATCGCTTATCCATGCCAGTCAACGCATTGTTATCAAAGTCGGCTCCAGCCTTGTCACCAATGAGGGTCGCGGACTCGATCATGCCGCACTGGCACGATGGGCCGCCGAAATTGCCGATCTGATTCGACGGGAAAAAGAAGTGGTCTTGGTTTCGTCTGGCGCAATTGCCGAAGGCCTGATGCGGCTGGGTTTTCAAACTCGCCCCAAAGCCGTCCACGAACTCCAAGCCGCCGCCGCAGTCGGGCAAATGGGATTAGCACAAGCCTACGAAAGCGCCTTTAGAGAACATGGCATTCAAACCGCCCAAGTCTTACTCACCCACGAAGATTTGGCCGACCGCACCCGCTACCTGAACGCCCGCTCCACACTCAATGCGCTACTCGGCCTGCGGGTGGTGCCGATCATCAATGAAAACGACACCGTTGTGACCAGTGAAATTCGTTTTGGCGATAACGACACCCTCGGCGCATTGGTCACCAATCTGATCGAAGCCGATGCCCTGATTATCCTCACTGACCAACAGGGGCTTTACACCGCCGACCCCCGCAAAAATCCCGACGCCGAGTTCGTCTACGAAGCCCAAGCAGGCGACCCCGCCCTAGAAGACATGGCCGGAGGCGCAGGCTCCAACGTCGGGACCGGTGGCATGTTGACCAAAATCATTGCCGCCAAACGCGCCGCCCGTAGCGGCGCACATACGATTATTGCCTGCGGTCGCGAAGAGCGGATTTTATCCAGACTCGCAGAAGGCGAAGCCATCGGCACCCAATTGATTGCCGGAACCAGCCGCCTTGCTGCCCGTAAACAATGGCTCGCCGATCATCTACAGCTCGCAGGCAAGCTCGTGCTGGATGCGGGTGCTGCGCGCGCCGTCGGCAGTGGCACCGTGAGTTTGCTGCCGGTGGGCGTGATCGCTGTCGAAGGCGAATTTTTGCGCGGGGAAGCAGTGAGCTGCGTGAATGAATCAGGATTAGAAGTTTCACGGGGCTTGGTCAACTACAGCTCCGACGAAATTCGCTTGATTAAAGGTCGGCCAACACGGGATATCGAAAGCGTGCTGGGCTACTTGGTCGAGCCAGAAATTATTCACCGCGACAATATGGTCAATCTCTAACCGAAAAACGGGGCGCGAGGGCGCCCCGTGCGCTACGCGGCAAAACAGAGATTCGCCAGCCAAAACCCCGCCAAGGTCAACAACAGCGAACCCATCACATGCAGCCCCATGTGCACGAGCAACGCTGTATATTGCCCCGACTGAAGCAACATCACCGCCTCAGCCGAAAAGGTCGAAAAAGTCGTCAACCCACCCAAAAAACCGGTCGTGAGCGCACTCTTTAACGCTGGTGACATGTCGGGCCATGCACCAAACCCCGCCATCGCCAAACCCATCAAAAACGCGCCCAGCCAATTCGCAAGCAACGTCCCCAACGGCAAAACGCTTAAATAGGCATTGAGCTGCAGCCCCAAAACCCAACGCAAGCACGCACCACACGCAGCACCTAGACCAATCCAAGCAAACATCCAAGGCATCGCAACCATCACCCAGCAGCCTCGACCACGCTTAACACTTCGACCGGCATCCCGACCGCTAGCCGCCCTGAATTCAAAGCCACTAAATTCTGCCCAAAACACACGCCCTCTTTAAATCGCCGCAGACGCGTTAAGGTCATCAGAGGCTCGCGATTCGCATCAGGTTCTGCACGGTCAGGGTCGATGGTGGTCAAAATACAACGGGTGCAATGCCCTTTAGACTCAAACTCGACGTCTCCAATCCGAATCCGGTGCCAATGATCCTCGGCATACGCTTCCGCACCTGAAATCACGAGATTGGGGCGAAAGTGCCGCATCGTGACCGGCGTCTCTAAGGCCTGATTTAGTGCCGCCAAAGACCCCTCACCAATCAGCAGAAAAGGGTAGCCATCCGCAAAACTCAAGCCTGCATCGGTCGAGCGCTTTTGACGGCGCGCCCCCTGACCCTCTGGCCCCATCCAAACCAACCGGACAGCTTCGCCGAGCCATGCACTCAAATACGCGTCGGCCTGTGCGTCGCCCGTCCATGCCGCAAATACATCCTTCCAAACTGTGGTTTGCAACGGCTGCGACAACGCTAAGACCGAAACCGAATACGCAACTTGATGCGGCACTTGCAAATCAAGCCCACCCTCCCGTGGTGTCGCAGAGATTTTCAATAGTTGTGGGTGCGTCCGTGCGGTTACAAATCGACCGTGCTGATCAACCACTAGCCATTCACGATCACCCCGCAAACCTTGTTCGGTCACGACCGCCTCGGAACATGCAATCGCGCGCCCTGATTTCAACGGGTGAATAAATAAACCCGATAGCTGCATCATCCCTGCCCCCTGTCTTAAAAAACCAATATGGCTTGATCAACGCCAACTGCGATATTTCTTTGATTTTCGCACTCTCTTTTCAGCTCAGAAACAAAAAAACCGCTCATTGCATCAGCCTGCAACCAGCGGTTTTTTGTGCGAAAGCAGTCGATTTATCTGCGATTAAGCACACGAAACACGGAAAAACGAAATAGCCTGTCTTAAGTCGTGCGCTAAAGCATCCAGTTGCTCTGCCGCCACTACATTATTTTGCGTAGAGGCGTTCGTTTGTTCCGCCATGGTTGCGATATACCCCACGTGGTGCGCAATATCCGTCGCGGTACTGACTTGCGCGCACGTCATCGCAGCGACATCGCGAACCTTCTTCAAGGAGTCCAAGGCTTGGCGATGAATTTCCGTCAACATGACCGACGCAGACTGGGCGCGTGATACGCCTTTTTCAACCTGCGGTGTAACCGCCGCCATCGCTTCAACTGCCGAATACGTTTCAAGCTGAATCGTTTCGATCATGCGATCAATTTCGGTTGTGGCCCCCGCTGTGCGCTGCGCGAGCTTACGGACCTCATCCGCAACGACGGCAAATCCTCGACCTTGCTCGCCTGCGCGCGCCGCCTCAATGGCCGCATTTAACGCGAGCAGATTCGTTTGGTCAGCAATTTCTTTAATCACATTGGCCACACCGCCAATTTCTTGTGAGTGCTGCAGCAAGGTTTGGATTTGCGTCGTAGACTGGCTCACTGTTTGCGAGATTAAATCCATCTCGGTGGCGGTTTCTTGCACTAATTTTGCGCCATCTTCGGCCAATTTCGCGGTTTGGTGCGAATTTTCCTCGGTGTGCATCACGGTGTGCGAGATATCACTCATGCTCGTTTTCAGCTCTTCAATCGAGGCAGCAGAAGCACAAGTCGCTTGCGCTTGGTTAGACGACGCAATCCCAATTTCACGCGCAGTATTGGCGACCTCTTTTGCACCGTGCGACAACGAACCCGCCATCGTATTGATGTTCTGAAAAACCTCTGTCAGTTTGCGCTGCATGCTCGACATTGCGGTTAACAAGTTCACAGCACCATGAGATTCAGCAGGCAAAAGTGGCTGCGTCAGATCGCCGCGCGCAATCTGACTGACGGCAGCCATCGCATGATCGGGTTCTCCGCCCAAAGGCTTTAAGACTAAGCGCCCCAGCAACGAAACCATTAAACCAATAATGACCACGCACGCCACCAGGCCCGCAACGGTAATCACAATTGCACGCTCTCGCACAATATGTGCAGCTTCTGCCTGTGGATACGCCGCGACGACAGAAAAGCCCCATTTATCAAATTGATGTTGGGTCACCTCCCAGCCCGCGTGGTCTTGAATGAGCGCGCTCACTTGGGCGTCGTTAATATGCTCAGAGCGAAATCTCACTTTGCTCTGGTAATCCAAAATGGCCATAAAGCCGGAGTCTAACAAACGGCTTTTATTCACAATGTCTTTAACCGCTGCCATGTCAATTTTATAACCGACATACCATACGCCAATCGTTTGACCATTGGCATCGAGGATAGGCTCATAGCCGGTCAAAAATGGATTGCCCAAAATATCGACTAACCCATAAAAAGCCTTTCCATTTCGCAGCGCGGCAATGGCTTTGCCATTCGGGTCAAGGATCGTGCCAATTGCACGCTCATCGCCCTTTTTTACATTGGTTGCAATACGGACAAATTCCTCGCCACTTTTTACAAAAAGCGTAGCCGTGCCTCCGGCAATTTTTGTGACGCCATCCACTAATTGGTAATCCATCGCTTGAGGCTGGTGACCAAACAGCAAATTCGGAACGGTTTTATCCTTCACGGTGACCCCCTCACCTAGCGAGGCTTGGCCCAGCGATTGACCACGCTCAATGAGAAGCCGCATCGAGCTTTTAACTTGCTCGCTCACTAAAGCATCCGTCACAGAAAGCACTTGAAGCGTGGTGGCAATTTGCTGCTTTGACCGCCCCATAATTTCTTCTTTGATGCGAGCAGTTTCTATGAATGAAAAAAAGACCGTGCCTGTCAAAACTGTCAGCACGATCAGCGCAGAAACATACACTGCAAAGCGTTTGCGTAGCGTCATCGTTCCATCCTATTTTTTTAATCAAAGTGGAATGCGCTCTTCTGACTTGTATATAGCGAATCCTCGAACAGAAAAGAGCATGGACACTCGATTTGAGGATTACAACGCGGCAGAAACATCGCAATAAATCAAAAACTTATTCACCTTACCTTAGCAATGACCACATTTTTATTGCAGGGCGAAATCACAAAATATGATTTTTACATAAAACATTCAACCGAATCAATCCGCAATCTCTGCTTTGATTATTTTTTGATAAAAACGGTATGTGTTCCCTGAAAAACCAAAACCCGCAGAATAAATCTCTGTTTCACAGGATGTATTGTGCCATCTATATCTGCACAAAGTTTGACCGACCATTCACCTCGTTAAAAAAACGATCCTGCGAGTAAAGCCGCCAAATATACATTTAAGCCATTTTTTTAAAACGATTACATTAAGAATATTATATTCGCCATGGACTTTATTTTGGCGTAAAGCAATATCAAGCCATTTCACGAAAATGAATAGCCGCATATTTATGAATAATTGACTTGCCACAAACAGTATCGGTACCCTGCAAGATATTCTACGCAAATAGCAGATTAACCAATAATTACGTAGTCATTTTTAATGATCAGCATACGTCATGTTTACCTGCAGCAAGGTCACTTCATATGAATAAGACTCTCGGCCTCTCTGCCAAACAGTTTCTTTTTGTCGTTATTACCCTACTGTTCCTCAGTAGCTTTGTTGTGATGCAAGCCATTGAACTGACGACTTCTCGCGAGCGTGAGATTGAATTTGCCCGTCGCCACAGTTTAAATTTATCCAGAGTTTTAGAAGGGCAAATTCTCGGCAGTGTCGGCAAAATTGATATCACGCTCAAAGAAGCAGTCAATGACATCACCCCCGCAATGCTCGACCCTCACAGCAATCTCAATGCGACCAACTACATTTTGAGTCGCCATTTAGAGCGCATTCCAGAATCGCAAAGCCTGCGCGCGGTGACAGAGCGCGGCAATTTTCGTTTTGATGCGAGCGGCATCATCTCCCCCATCAATGTTGGCGACCGCGCCTATTTTCTACAGCAGCAAAACAACCCCGATGCCGAACTGGTCTTATCTGAGCCTATTTTTGCGCGGCTCACACATAATTGGGTCTTTACCCTGAGTCGGCGAATCACGCGACCCGATGGCAGTTTCGCCGGTCTCGTTCAAGCGGCGATTAACCAAGAGCACTTTGAAAAAGTGCTGGGCAATATTGATCTGGATACAGGAGATTTAATTGGCGTCTACGATCTCAATGCACGCATGATTGCACGGCTTCCGAGCTTGCCCAGCCAAACCGGGCAAACCTCACATGGCATCAGCCTACAAAAATTTCTTCAAAGTGGATTAAGAGAAAAGAGCTACGAGGCCGTTTCGCCTTTTGATGGCATTGAACGGATGATGAGCTTTCGCCGTGTAGAGGGCTTACCGCTGGTGATTATTGCGGGCCGCGCCAAAAGCAACATCCTCAAAGAATGGAATACTAAAGCCGTGATCTACGGATTTTCTACCATCGGTCTGGTCGCTGCATTTTTGGTTCTGCTCAGCATCTGGCAGCGCCGCTATCGTGATGCAGAGGCCATGGCCACAATGATGAGCCAAAGCGCCACCGAGCACGCCTCTCGCCTGCGTGCCCTGCTGGATAGCATTCCTGATCAAGCATGGATCAAAGATCAATACACACGTTATACCGCTGTCAACCAAGCATTTGCCGATATTGTCGGCAAACATAAAGACGATATTTTAGGAAAACGAGCGTGCGATATCTGGCCGGATGACAATATTGCACAAATGAACCTCAGCGATCAGCAACTGCTTCAAGACGGCATCGCGCAAAGCGAAGAAGTCTCGATCACCCTTCATACTGGCGAAGAAAAAACCATCGAATTTCTTCGCGCCCCCGTTCTCGATGAACACGGCAACATTGTTGGAATTGCGGGTGTTGGGCGCGATATTTCTGCGCGCAAACGCAATGAAGAACGTATTCGCCATATGGCCGAACACGATGCGCTGACCGACCTCCCCAATCGAACCCTGCTCTCCCGCCAGCTAGCGGCGGCCGTCGCAGACAATCTCGGGAACACCTGCCCATTAGCCTTGCTGTTTATCGATCTTGATCACTTCAAAAACGTCAATGACTCCTTGGGACATGAAATCGGCGATCACCTGCTGATTGAAGTCGCCACACGCCTTAAAGCCACGCTGAGCGAGCACGATATTGTCAGTCGGCAAGGAGGCGATGAATTTGTCGTGTTACTAACGCGCAACCAGAGTGAATCTCTGACTGCACGACAAATCGAGGGTATTTTGACCTCTTTCAGCACGCCCTTCACCATTCAAGGCCACGAACTGTCGATTACAGCCAGTATCGGGGTCGCCATGTATCCCGAAGATGGCACCGACCTTGGCACGCTACTGCGCCATGCCGATACCGCCATGTACTCCGCCAAAAAAGCCGGTCGCAATCACTATCGCTTCTTTGCCGCCGAAATGAACGACCGCGTACAAGAGCGGATGGAGCTCGAAAACTATCTCCGCCAAGCCCTCAAGCGCCACGAAATCGAACTGTACTTCCAACCCCTCGTTCACGCCCAACACGGTCATGTTGTCACACTCGAAACCCTCGTACGCTGGAAGCACCCCACCTTAGGAATGGTCTCTCCCGCGCGATTTATTCCCGTCGCCGAAGAAACCGGCCTCATCATTTCAATTGGCGAATGGATTTTGCGCCGCGCCTGCGAATTTGGCCGCAAACTGCACGACAGCGGCCACGCCGACCTTGTCATCGCCGTCAACCTCTCGACCGTGCAATTCCGACAGTCTAACTTGGCGTCTGTAGTTGCCAATGCGCTGCTCGAATCGGGCTTGCCTGCGCGCTACCTCGAACTCGAAATCACCGAAAGCGTGTTAATCGAAGACGGGGACGAAGTGGTCGACACCTGCCGACGGCTCAAAACGCTTGGCGTTAAATTGTCGATGGATGACTTTGGAACCGGCTATTCCAGTCTGTCGTATCTGCGGCGCTTCCCGTTCGACACCATTAAAATTGACCAAAGTTTTGTCCGTGATTTGCTGACAGACCCCGATGATGCCGCCATTATCGAGGCCATTATTGCGATTAGCGCCAAGCTTAAACTGAGCGTGACTGCAGAAGGTGTCGAAACGCTCGAACAAGCGAACAAGCTTTCGGAACAAGGCTGCCATGTCTTGCAAGGCTATCACTTCTCACGGCCAATGCCCGCCCGCCAAACCCAAGACTGGCTACGCGAATACCAGCTTGAAACGCTGGATGCCGACACGATTTAGTGCACCGCCATCCTTGAACAAAAAAACAGCGCCGAGAAGGCGCTGTTTTCGTATGGGTCACACCCCATCAAAATACTTAGATCGTCAATGCTAACCGTGTACCCTGATCGATCGCCCGCTTCGCATCCAGCTCGCTCGCCACATCTGCGCCGCCAATCAGATGCACAGGCTTGCCTAGCGCCAACAACGGTTGTTGCAGCTCACGCAACGGCTCTTGCCCCGCGCAAATAATCACCTGATCGACTTCAAGCAACTGCGCCTGACCATCGACCGTAATATGCAAGCCCGCATCATCAATTTTGAGGTAGCGCACACCGGCAAGCATCTCCACCCCCTTCGCCTTCAAGCTCTGACGATGCGCCCAGCCGGTCGTTTTCCCCAAGCCATCACCGACTTTGCTCGACTTGCGCTGCAAGAGATAAATCTGGCGCGGACTGCGATGCGGTTGCGGGCCTTGTGGAGCCAAGCCGCCCGCGCTATCCAACGCCATATTCACCCCCCACTCACGCATAAACGCCGCCGGTTCAAGGCTACTCGACACGCCTTCATGCGTTAAATACTCGGCGACATCAAAGCCAATGCCCCCTGCACCAATCACCGCAACGCGCGCACCCACTGGCCGATGATCACGCAAAACATCCAAATAGCTGAGCACTTTAGGATGCTCAATCCCTTCAATCGCGACCTGACGCGGCACAATTCCCGTGGCGATGATCACCTCATCAAAAGCAGCCAAATCCGCTGCCGTCACGCGCTGATTCAGTGCCAACTGGACGCCGGTTAACTCAATCTGACGCTGGAAATAACGCAGGGTTTCTTCAAACTCTTCTTTGCCTGGGACTTGCTTGGCAATATTAAATTGGCCACCAATCCGCGCGCTTGATTCGAACAATGTCACCCGATGGCCGCGCCGCGCCGCTGTCGTCGCCGCCGCCAACCCCGCAGGCCCCGCGCCCACCACCGCAATCTGCTTAGAGGCCGTTGCAGGCAGCTCGACCAATTCGGTCTCGTGGCAGGCACGCGGATTCACCAAACACGCGCTGATTTTTCCTTGGAAAATATGATCAAGACAGGCCTGATTACACCCAATACAGGTGTTAATTTGATCGGCTTGCTGCGCGGCCGCTTTGTTCACAAAAGCCGGATCGGCCAAGAAAGGACGCGCCATCGACACCATGTCAGCGCACCCGTCAGCAAGAACCGACTCGGCGACTTCGGGCGTGTTAATGCGATTAGTCGTAATAAGGGGAATTTTGACCTTGCCCATCAGCTTTTTCGTCACCCACGCAAATCCCGCGCGCGGAACACGTGTGGCAATGGTTGGAATCCGCGCTTCATGCCACCCAATACCGGTATTGATGATGGTCGCGCCCGCCTGTTCGATCCACAGCGCCAGCTGCTCCACTTCTTCGAAGGTACTGCCCTCATCGACCAAATCCAGCATCGAAAGCCGATAAATAATAATGAACTGCTCACCCACGGCCGCACGAACCGCTTTCACGATCTCTACCGCTAAGCGGCAGCGGTTTTCGAAACTGCCGCCCCACTGATCATCGCGGTGATTGGTGCGACGGGCAATAAATTGGTTAATCAGATAGCCTTCTGATCCCATCACCTCTACACCGTCATAGCCCGCCGACTGCGCCAAACGCGCACACTGCGCGAAGTCAGCGATCGTTTGCTGAACTTCAGCATCCGACAATGCTTTGGGCCGGAAAGGATTAATCGGCGCTTGTAACGCAGACGGTGCCACCGGCTCAGGCTGATAGCTATACCGACCGGCATGCAGAATTTGCAACGCGATTTTGCCACCGGCGGCATGAACAGCATCGGTCACGATGCGATGCTGAGGCACTTCGTGCGCGTCGGCCAATACCGAGGAACCCGCCATCACCCGTCCAGCCATATTGGGCGCAACGCCCCCCGTCACAATCAACCCGACCCCACCGGCCGCACGTTCGGCATAAAACGCGGCCATTTTTTCAAAACCATTGGGCGCTTCTTCGAGGCCGGTATGCATCGACCCCATCAACACGCGATTTTTCAGCGTCGTAAAACCAAGATCCAATGGGGCAAGCAAATGGGGGTAGGCGGTCATGATGGGTTTCTCCTCAACAATTCAAACGACTGTTTTATAATGAGAGGAATAGTGTCTGGATCACCACAGAATGTCAATCTTGCACCACAGCATGCACAAAAAAACCGGCGACTTCGCCACCACGAAGCACCGGTTTTGACCTAAAAGCGAAAAGCTTAGTTCACGCCGTATTGGTCGCGATAGGCCTGCACTTTGCCCAGATTTTCAGCGAGTGCCGGAGAATCCGCAAGATAGCCCAAGAGGTCGTTCAGCGACGCAATCGCAATCACCGGAATTTGATAATCGCGGGCGACTTCTTGCACTGCCGACAAGTCGCCTTGGCCGCGCTCCATGCGATCCAAGGCAATCGCTACCGCGGCCGGTTCCGCGCCCGCAGCACGGATCAAATTCACCGACTCACGAACCGACGTCCCCGCAGAAATCACATCATCAATAATCAAAACCTTGCCTTGCAACGGCGCGCCAATTAAGGTGCCGCCTTCGCCGTGGTCTTTGGCTTCTTTGCGGTTAAACGCAAACGGAACATCGCGCCCCTGCTCGGCCGCCAACATCATCGCGGTGCCGCCCGCCAGCGTAATGCCTTTATACGCAGGGCCAAATAACATATCGAACGCCACGCCCGACGCGGTAATCGCCTGCGCATAAAATTTCGACAGGCTCAACAGGCTTTGGCCGTGATTGAACAAACCGGCGTTAAAGAAGTAAGGCGAGAGGCGGCCCGCTTTGGTGGTGAATTCACCAAAGCGCAACACCTCTTCCTCCACGGCAAAACGAATAAAATCTTGGCGGAAGTCGCTCATGCTTGAACCCTTTCTCTGAAATGGCAACACAGGAAAATGGCGCGAAGCATAGCACGACATCCGCCCAGCCCCCGAGCGTCGCAACACGCTCGCTCTCTATAGAAAGTGTATTGACCGTGTTAAAAGTCATCTCCGCCAATCTGAATGGTGTCCGCTCTGCCGCAAAAAAGGGATTTTTTGCGTGGATGAATCAAACACAGGCCGACGTGGTCTGTGTCCAAGAACTCAAAGCCCAAATCGCCGACCTCACTCCAGAACTACGCCAGACCGCCGAAGGCTGGCATAGCTATTTTCATTGTGCCGAAAAGAAAGGCTATAGCGGCGTCGGGATTTATAGCCGCCAACCTGCGGTGCAAGTGGTAGAAGGTTTGGGTGTTGATTGGATCGATGCAGAAGGCCGTTATCTGCGCGCCGACTTTGCCGACTGCAGTGTGATTTCTTTATACCTGCCCTCCGGTTCCAGCTCGGAAGACCGGCAAGCCGTCAAATTCCGTTTTCTTGAGGTGTTTTTGCCGCATTTACAGGCACTGATCGCAGAAGGCCGCGAGATCATCATCTGCGGCGACTGGAATATCGCCCATCAAGAAATCGACTTAAAAAACTGGAAAGGGAATCTAAAGAACTCGGGATTCTTACCCGAAGAACGCGCATGGCTCAGCGCAGTCTTGGCGCAGGGCTGGGTCGATGTCTGGCGCGCGCATGAACCAGAACAACCCGGCTACACATGGTGGAGCCAACGCGGGCAAGCCTATGCAAACAACGTGGGCTGGCGCATCGACTACCAAATCGTGACCCCGAAACTAGCTGCCACAACGCAACGCGCCGAAGTGTTCAAAGAAAGCAAATTTTCAGATCATGCGCCGCTCGTTGTCGAATACGGGCACTAAACACTCAGTGTTGGGCAATCAAAGCCGCGCGGAGCCGAGACGCTAAATCTTCGGCAAAAGGGCGAGAAGGAGCGACTCGGCGCGGCGCCCCCCAAATCGGTGCGGGGAAGTGCGTATCATCTTTAAAGCGCGGGATGACGTGCCAATGCAAATGTGGCACCACATTACCCAAGCTCGCTAAATTGATTTTATCGGGCTGGAGCACGGCACGAACGGCATTTTCAACCTTCATGACCCACTCCAGCAGATAGGCCTGATCGACCGAATCAAGGTCACTCATTTCCTGAACATGCTCATTCCAGATCACACGGCAAATGCCGGTGTAATCCGGCACGTCGGTTGCTAAAACAATACGCAGCAAGCTGGTCTGATAAAGAATGATGCCACCATCTTCCAGACATAATTCGCACGACATGAGACAAAGACCTTCATTCAATTAAATTGCAAGCATTGTACCCGATGATAATGAAGCCGACCCGAATGATGTCGGCTTCATACCTCGTTACAACAAGACGCGTTCAACGCCACCATTTTTGGCCTGATTGACATACTCTGCCATCCAGTTTTCGCCCAATAGATTGCGCGCGAGTTCGACCACAATGTAATCCGCATCTGCGCCCACTTCGGGAGAATAACGGCTCAGGCCTTGCAAGCACGAAGGACAAGACGTCAGAATTTTGACTTCTTCGCCGGCCGGTGCCAGCGACTGCATCCCCTTCTGAATTTCCTCAGCCTTGCGGAAACGAACCTGATTCGAGACATCGGGGCGTGTCACGGCCAACGTCCCCGACTCCCCGCAGCAACGATCCGACAACGCCGCGCCATCGCCGACCAAAGCCTGTACCGTTTTCAGCGGAGACTGCAGCTTCATCGGGGTGTGGCATGGATCGTGATACAGGTATTTCACGCCGTTCACGCCTTCGAGCTTGACGCCTTTTTCCATCAGATATTCATGAATATCGACGATCCGGCAACCGGGGAAAATCTGCTCAAACTCGTATTTTGCCAGCTGGTCGTAACACGTCCCGCAGCTCACCACGACCGTTTTAATATCCAAATAGTTCAGCGTGTTGGCGACGCGATGGAATAGCACACGGTTTTCGGTGGTGATTTGGTGGCCTTTATCATCTTGGCCGGTCGCGTTTTGCGGATAACCACAACACAGATAGCCCGGCGGCAACACCGTCTGCGCACCTACATGCCACAACATCGCCTGCGTCGCTAAGCCCACTTGCGAGAACAAACGCTCAGAGCCACAACCGGGGAAATAAAACACCGCATCCGCTTCATCACTCGACACCTGCGGATTCCGAATCACCGGAATCACGTTGCCGTCTTCAATATCCAGCAGCGCACGCGCGGTTTTCTTCGGTAAACCGCCCGGCATCGGACGATTAAAGAATTGGATCACCTGCGTTTTCACCTGCGGCCGACCCACGGTTGCCGGAGGCTGCGTGGTTTGCGACTGAATCAGACCGGCTTTTTTTGCCAGCTCATGACCAAAACGCTGCGCCTTGTAGCCCAGATCGACCATGCCTTTGCGCAACAGCTTAATCGTGGCGGGATCTTTGGCATTCAAGAACGCCATCGCCGTCGCGGTGCCCAGATTGAATTTCTTCTGACCCGCTTTACGCAAGAAATTCCGCATCGCCATCGACACATCACCAAAGTCGATTTTGACTGGACACGGATTCACGCAGCGATGACACACCGTGCAATGGTCAGCGACATCCGACAGTTCATCAAAATGCTTGAAGCTCACGCCACGGCGGGTTTGTTCTTCATACAAGAACGCTTCGGTCAGCAGACCAACACCCAAAATCTTATTGCGCGGCGAATAGAGCAAATTCGCACGCGGCACATGAGTCGAGCACACCGGCTTACATTTGCCACAGCGCAAGCAATCTTTGATCGACTCGGAAATTTTCCCAAGATCGGACTGCTCCAGAATCAGCGACTCCGCGCCAAGCAATTCAAACGACGGCGTATAGGCATTGCCTAGTTCAGCGCCGCGATGCAGCTTGCCTTTGTTGAAGTGACCATTCGGGTCAACGCGTTTTTTGTACTCGATAAACGGTGCGATTTCTTCGTCGGTCAAAAACTCGAGCTTGGTAATCCCAATCCCGTGCTCGCCAGAAATGACCCCGTCCAAGCTCCGCGCCAACACCATGATGCGTTCGACGGCACGATGCGCGCTTTGCAGCATGTCGTAATCGTCGGAGTTCACCGGAATATTGGTGTGCACGTTGCCGTCACCGGCATGCATGTGCAGCGCAACAAAAACCCGCCCACGCAGCACCCGCTGATGAATGGTGCGCACTGCCTGCATAATTGCCGCATCGGTTTTGCCCGCGAACAACGTTTCGAGGTCTTCTAACACCTCACGCTTCCAGCTCACCCGCAACAAGAAATCACGCAGAGAATGGAACACGGTTTGCGGCGGCTCCGGCGGTGTGACCGGCTCCAAAGGCGCTTCAGGATAGCGCTGGGTGTACTGCGCAAACGGCAGATCCAAGCTATCCAGAATCCACTGCCAACGCTCACGAACCGCAACAATCAACTCCTGCGCCCGCTCGCCACGATCCCCAACCAATTCGCTGGTTGTCAGATTGGTCCCGAGCTTGTCCACTGGCAATTTGCCTTGGAAGAAACTGTTCAGCTCGTCGAGCAATTTGAGTTTGTTGCGGATCGACAGTTCGATATTGATGCGCTCAATACCGTCGGAGTAGTCGCCCAAACGCGGCAACGGAATCACCACGTCTTCGTTAATTTTGAACGCATTGGTATGGCGTGCAATCGCTGCAGTCCGCGACCGATCGAGCCAGAACTTTTTACGCGCCTCGGCGGTGACGGCAATAAAGCCTTCGCCAACCCGCGCATTCGCCAAGCGCACAATCTGGCTCGCCATTTCGCCAACGGCGTTTTCATCGTCGGAGACAATATCGGCGATCAAGACCATTTTCGGGCGGCCTTTGGATTTGGCTTTGGTGGCGTAGCCCACGGCACGCACATAACGCCAATCCAAATGCTCCAAACCGGCTAATTTCACACCGGCGGCCGTCCCCGCGCCAGCGGGTTTAAACAGGTCGGTAATTTCAACAATGGCAGGTGTCGCTTGCGCCACGGTGCCAAAGAATTCCAAACAAACGGTGCGGGTGTGTTTTGGCAAACGATGCAGCACAAAACGCGCGCTGGTGATCATGCCGTCGGTGCCTTCTTTTTGCACACCGGGCAAGCCCGCAAGAAACTTATCGGTCACATCTTTGCCCAAACCGACTTTGCGGAATTGCGGGCCGGGAATCGCCAAGTCGCGGGTGTCGATTAAGGTTTGACCGTCGGGGCGGAAGCGCTGAATTCGGAAATGAGCGACATCGACGTCGTGAATTTTTCCGTAATTGTGACCGACGCGCTCAATAAAGAGCCAGTTACCATCGGGGTCGACCATTTTCCAGCTGGCCAAATTGTCGAGGGCGGTGCCCCACAAGACGGCTTTTTTGCCGCCGGCGTTCATGGCGACATTACCGCCGATACAGGAGGCTTCGGCGGAGGTCGGATCGACGGCAAACACCAATCCACCGGCCGAGGCCGCTTCACTCACTCGAGCCGTGACCACGCCTGCGCCACATTGAATGGTCGCGTGCTTGCCCTCCAAGCCGGGCAATTCGATGTATTCAATGCCTTGGTGCCGGTCGAGCTTTTCGGTGTTAATCACAGCGGAAAGCGGTGTCAGCGGAATCGCGCCGCCGGTATAACAGGTGCCACCCCCACGCGGGATAATGGTTAACCCCAGCTCAATACACGCCGCGACCAACGGAGCAATTTCGGCTTCGGTATCGGGGTTGAGCACGACAAAGGGGAATTCGATCCGCCA
>CAZWRK010000005.1:18662-52343 GCA_964635875.1 uncultured Aquaspirillum sp. | reverse complement strand
TCGACCAGCGCCGAAAGGCGAGCACGGTTTTCGAGCAAGTCATCTTGCAAGTAGGGATTACGCTCGACGACCCAGATATCACCTAGGACCTCGAACAACATGCGGGCCGAACGGCCAGTTTTGCGCTCGCCGCGAAGTTCGTCCAATAACGCCCAGATTTCTTCGCCAAGCAGGCGAATGACAATTTCTCTATCAGAGAACGAGGTGTAGTTATAGGGAATTTCGCGTAAGCGCTGCGTAGGAAGAGAAGCGGTCATGTCCGTGCGAAGCAGAAGGAGCGGAAAAACGGAATGTTACCGCAACTTGCTGCACTGCATCGTCTAATTGGCGCAATTAAGCTATAAAGAAACGATAAAACCAGCATCGCTTGGCGCTAAAATAGCGCGATATTCACTTTGTATTGACTTCACCCATTTCATCAAAAAGCATCAAGCTTGCAGCCTCACTGAATCTCAAAAAACACATGACAAAACCTACACTTAAATATGTTGATTCAGCCAGACCACACGCACTGCAACCACGCGCCACGCCACATCTAAAACGCCCTGATCGCCCCTCTCTTCGCGCGCGTTTTTGCCTACACGTACGAAACCTGCCGATGGCTTCGATGCTGCTTGTACAGATCGTGTTACTCACGGTCGTGATTGGAAGTTTGTGCGTTTATCTCGTCACCCAAACGGTTTCAAGCAATCTGCGGCAATACGAGGCCAATCGCCTCGAACAACTCGCGCAAGAAATCGCCCAAGATGCCCTACAAATGATGATCGACCGCTATCGTGACGTATCGTTTGCGCGAGGTCTCATCGAAACCGAATTACAGCATTCCGATGCCGCAACGCAGCGTAATGTCTTGGAACGGCTCCAAAAAAATCTTCACTCCTTTTCGTGGCTTGGCATTGTGGCCACAAATGGACGGGTCGAGGTCGGCACGCAAACGCTTCTTGAAGGAAAAAATTTAACGGGTCGAGATTGGTTTGAAGGCGGACTGAAACAGCCCGTGTTTATTGGTGGAGCACATCCGGGCGCCCTTCTCGGAAATTACCTTAAAAATAGCGATGGCGCGCCGTTGTACTTGCTCGATATCGCGATGCCGATTCGCGACACACATGGCAACGTTGTGCGCGTGCTCGGCAGTCATCTCAATTGGAAAATGATCGAAGAGATGATCCGCAATAACATCGATAAGCACCTGATTACCCAAGACCTTGCCGCCACCATTATCAACCGCAAAGGCCAGATTCTGTTCGATACAGCCGGCCAAGTCGGCACAATCAACCCTCAAACCATCCGAAAAAATGGCATCAGCGATGTCACGTGGCTCGATCAAAAACAATACTTTACGATTCGCACCGATGTAGTGGGCAACGCGCCGTTTGATCATCTTGGCTGGTCAATTATTGTGCGCAAGCCCATGGCCGATGTCTTGGAAAAACTGGCCAGCATGCGCCATCAAGTGATCATCGGCAGTTTTATCGTGGGGCTTTTGTTCTCGCTGCTGGGCTTACTGGCCGTGCGACGCGTGACACGGCCACTGCAAAAGCTGGTGACCTACTTGGATGCTTTTGCCGCAAATAAACCTCTGCCCTCAGATGCCTCGCTCATTGGCGGTACATTAGAAGTCAACAAACTAGATGACGCGTTTATCAACATGGCGCAGCAAGTGCGTGCCCAAACAGAATCTCTGCGCGAAACACAGCTCGAAATTGTCCGGACATTGGGGCGCGCCAGTGAGTTTCGAGATAACGAAACCGGCAACCATGTGACACGAATGAGCTTGTGTTGCGAGAGGTTAGCGTTGCTTGTCGGCTACTCGCCAGAAAACGCGGAGATACTGCGAATGGCAAGCCAAATGCACGACGTCGGGAAGATTGGCATTCCCGATCATATTTTGCTCAAGCCGGGCCGATTCACCGACGAAGAACGCAAAATCATGGAGCAACACTGCGAAATCGGCGGGCGCATTTTATCAGGGCAAAATAACAGCACGCTCATCGTGCTGGCACGCTCACTGGCGCTGACCCACCACGAAAAATGGGACGGCACCGGCTATCCGAATAAATTAAAAGGGGAAGAAATTCCGATTGGCGGGCGGATCACCGCCATTTGCGATGTGTTTGATGCGCTACTTTCTGAGCGCCCGTACAAACAGCCGTGGCCGCTCGAAAAGGTCATCAGCTTTTTTGAAGAGCAATCGGGCAAGCACTTTGACCCCGCGCTGGCGGCCTTATTGCTTGCCCATATTCAAGATTTCAAAACGATTTTAGAGCAGTATCGTGATCCCACAGAAGCAACTGCACCGCCACTGTAACGGGTTAAGCCTCTTCATCCGGCGGCAAAACGACCTCATCATCGTCCGTCGCTGCCGCCGTATTGGTGGCGGGCGCTTCATTGGTGACATGTCTGGTCTCGACATGTGATGCACATTCTCGACGTAGCCGCTCAAGCAAGAGAAACAAACCAGACTGCACTTCCCTGCTCATGGCCTGAAACCGGAATGCCAAGTGAATGTATTCTGTTTGCAAAGGATGGTCTGCGTCTGCCTCCGCACGAATCAGCTGCACCGGTAAAGCGAGAGGCGGCAAAGAGAGGCCTTCAGTGTCGACCGTCACAAACCCCGTATCAAACACACTCAGCCCACGCAATGGGGCCAATGACACCCGCACCAACAAGCCCGATAGCGAAATGTCCAATAACGATGCGGTTTGCGTTTCATAGGGGTCGATTTGGACTTGCACCGAGCGCTCCAAGCGGCCGATCCGCACCCGATCCGCACTGCGGCGCTCCAAATGCCCACGAATCGACAGCACTTTATCCACGAGCGTTTTCGCACGGAAAGGCCGCACGACATACGCCGAAACGCCAAGCTGCACCGCGACAGCTAAAGAATCACGATCACTGCGCGGCGTTACCATAATAAAAGGCAAATGCGCCAAAGCATGGTCACGGCGAATTTCGGACAACAGCGCATCACCATTCATGATCGGCATATCCCAATCAGAAAAAACCCAGCTAATTTTTGGGTTTTTACGAAGCAAAGCCAACGCAGTCATACCATTCTCAGCATCAATAAAATGCTGACAATGCAAATGCTCGCGCAACACACTGCAAATCGCTTTACGGACAGTAAATGAAGCGCCGACAACCAGTGACAAATCGTTATCTAACATAGGCCTAACTGCCTTTTCCCTAAACAAAAACCTTGTTTCATGACTTGGTTATACGCCACCACACATCCTACGTGCCGTTACGCAACCGCCAAATCGACTGCCAAGGCCAAGGCCGCACGCAAACTGCCTACCTCCGCACCACCCCGACCCGCTAAATCTAAGGCCGTCCCATGATCCACCGACGTGCGAATAATCGGTAAACCGAGCGTTACATTCACCCCTTGACCAAAGCTGGCATGCTTCAGAACGGGCAAGCCTTGATCATGATACATCGCCAAAACGGCATCCCCGCGCGCCAGCTGATCGGGGTTAAACAAGGTGTCCGCGGGCAAAGGACCCAATAAGGTCATGCCTTCTGCACGCAAATGCGCCAACACCGGCTCAATCACCTCAATCTCTTCACGGCCCATATGACCCGACTCGCCCGCGTGCGGATTCAAGCCCGCGACTAAAATACGCGGCGCAGACAAGCCAAACTTCTGGCGGAGATCTGCATCCAAGATACGAATCACCGCCGTTAAATGCGCAGGGGTCACCGCATCAGCGACCGCCCGTAATGGCAAATGCGTCGTCGCCAACGCAACGCGTAATCCTGCGCCCACCAACATCATCACCACCAAGGGCGTAGCGGTGCGTTCTGCAAGCCATTCGGTATGGCCGGTAAACGGCACGCCCGCGTCATTGATCACCCCTTTATGCAAGGGCGCAGTCACAATCGCAGAGAATTGCCCCGACAAGCAACCCGCTGTCGCGGATTCGAGCAAAGCCAATACCTGCACTGCATTCGCAGGATTTAATACCCCCGCGACAACCGGTGCTGACACTGGATGATGCCACACCGGCCAGACCCCCTCGGGCACCGGCTGCTCGGGTAGCCAATCTACAAACGAGACCGGTAAACCCAAGCGCTGCGCCCGCGCCTCAAGCACCGCCCGATCGCCCAAAACCACAATCGGGCACGTCGGCGGTTGCTGCGCCAGCATCACCACCAAATCAGGGCCAATCCCCGCAGGCTCACCAACAGTTAAGGCAATCGGACGAATTTGGCTCATTGTTCGTTCAGTTTATTATCAACGTGGGCGGCGTCACGCACTTGGCGCTGCCATTCTTGAGTGGCTTGCTCAATCTTGCGTTGACGCAGCTCTTGGCGAACTTGCGCCTTCATCCGCTCGTCCCCGACGTTTTGGCTACGTTTTTCGGTCACTTGAATTAAATGCCAACCAAATGGCGAACGCACCGGCGCACTGATCTGATTTAAAGCCAAACCCTGCATCGCGCGCTCAAATTCGGGCACAGTGTCACCCGGACTCACCCAACCCAAATCCCCGCCACGACTGGCGCTGCCGTCTTCTGAGAAACGACGTGCCACATCATCAAAGCTTGCACCCTGTTTCAAACGATCTTCTGCTTGTTGCAAGCGTTTCAGCGCGCTTGCCTCGGATACACCCTCATTCACTTTAATCAAAATATGACGTGCATGAAGCTGCTCGACCAGCTGGCCTTCGCTGCGGCTGCGCTTATCCAACAGTTTCACGATGTGAAAACCGGCGGGTGAACGAATGATCTGGCTGTATTCGCCCTTTGACAGCTGCGCTAACACCGGACCCCATTCCGGAGGCACTCGACTCGCAGCACGCCAACCCAATTCCCCACCCGACAAGCCATCACGCGCGGCGGAGTAAGTCGCAGCCACTTGGCTAAAAGGCACACCGGCTTGCAGTTTTTTTGATGCTTCTTCGATGCGATGCGCGGCCGCTTCAACTTGCGCCTGAGAGGATGACCCAGACACAGGGATCAACACATGTGCAATCCGATACTCGGTCAAATCGGCGTTAATCGCACTTTTAAGATAGTTCTCGACTTCGCTATCGGAAACCGAGATTTTGCTATCGACTTCGCGCTCACGCAGGCGATCTAAGATGACTTCGCGACGAATATCCTCACGGAAACGCGCTTCGCTCATTTTTTCTTTTTTCAGACGCTCACGGAATGCCGCCAACGACAATTTATTGTTTGCAGCGACACGCTCAACCAAACGATCCAGCTCAGTATTTTCAACACGGATCCCCATGCTGTCGGCCACCTGCAACTGCGCCTCTTCGGTAATCATCCGCTCCAGCACTTGCTGACGCAGCACCGCCTCCGGCGGCAGCTGAATACCTTGCCGTTGCAAGTTTGCGCGCGCCGCCATCAAGCGATCATTCAGGCCCAACTCGGTAATCACTTGCTTATTCACCACCGCCACCACCCGATCGACCGTGCGAACAGGCGTTGCAGCCGCTAACACCGACGCCGAGAGAATCGAAATAGACAGGGCAGAAGCCAGTGCGACAAAACGTGTTTTCATAGCGTATCTCATGGAATTTGATTGATTTTGCTGTAACCGGGAATCGCCAAGCGCAAGGTTTCCAGCGGATTCGAGCCAAGCCCACCCAGTTCATTGAGTTCGAGCTGGAAGAAAATCGCGTTATTGGATTGCCGTTCATCAACGACATAACGCTGTGCGACGGCCCGCACCGACCAGCACCCTGCGTGATATTCCACGCCGAGTAAATGCTCAAGCGAGCGGCTATCTTTAAGCGAGTAATTTTCGCGAGCGACCACATACCAATTGCGCGCAATCGGCCATTGCGCGGCCAAGTCAATCTGGCGCAAGGTGTCGCGGCTATTGGTGTTGTAGAAAATCTCATCCCGACCATAACGATAGCGGGCGCTGAGAGTTTTGCCAGGGGCAGGCTGATAACGAAGATCGAAGGCGTAACGCTCGGTTTTTTTCAGATCAGGGTTGAACTGATAGTTTGCAGACAGCGAAACGTTGCGCGTCAATTGCCCGCTCACATTCGCCAAAAAGTCTGATGCAAACCGCTTGTCGCTCTGCCCGTTGAGGGTCACTTTAGGCTCGATAAACGAATACCGCTGCCCCAACGACACTCTAAAACGCTCAATTCCCGTCTCTTCGTCAATCACCCGAGAAGTGATCGCCGCAGTCAAAGCATTCGCATCCGCCAGACGATCGCCGCCCGAGAAGCGGTTTTCCGCAAAGAGCTGGGCAAAATCGAAGTTATATTCGGAGGTGTCAAACAGCGGCAAATCCGATTGATTGCGGTACGGCGCATTGACGTAGAACAGACGCGGTTCCAGCGTTTGAATCGCCGCATCGCCAAAGAAATGACTGTTACGCTCAAACGTCATGCCTGCATCGACCGACACCACCGGCGTGGTCACGGTGCGCGATGTCGCTGCCTGTGTACCGTAGGCATCGAGCTGATATTGCCGGTAATTCAGCGACACTTTTGGCGTCACATACGCCCAGCTATTGCGCCACGGCAAGCTGATCGACGGGTTGAGGGTTAAGCGCCGGCCTTCTTGTTTGCTCGAATGGGCAAAATCGACATACTCAGCATTGAAGCTGGTTTGCAGTCCATACGGCAGCGATTGCGCGGTCGCAAACAACAACTGCGGCAAGCGTGCGTACGGTTCTTCAACCGTGTTGTTGCCGAATTGATCTTGCAGGGTTTGATAGCGTTGGGTGCGCAATTGCACCACGCCCCACCCCGGCGACCATGTCAGACTGGCTTCACGCGGCAAATTGACGTTCGAGGCGATACTCATCCGGCTGCCAAAATCGCGGAAATAATCCCGATCCGACACCGATTCGATCCGCGTTTGGAAAAACAACTCGGGCGTCAGGGCTTGCGCATGTTCAATCCGTAAGGCGTCGCGGGCCTCGCCGGTCACTTCGTCACGATTCAGACGCTCGGCAGAAATCTGGCCTTTAAACGAAGGCTCCATGTAACGGAATTCGCCACCCAACATAAAACCGCGCTTGCTCATATAGCGCGGCGCAAGCGTCAAGTCGTAGTTCGGGGCCAGATTGAAGTAGTACGGCACGCTGAAATCAAGGCCAGACTCAGAGCGCGTCGACAACTCCGGCGCGAGCAGGCCACTCTTGCGGCCACCATGCACCGGAAAATCAATATAGGGCGTATACAAAATCGGCACGCCCATAAATTCGAGCACGCTATGACGCGCCACACCGATATTTTTTGCGTCATCAATATCGATGGTTTTGGCGCGGATATACCAATCGTCCCGCCCCGGCGCACAGCTCGTCACCCGCGCTTGGTCGAGCGAATACCGGCCCTCGCCAAATAAATGCGCGGTCGCGCCTTCAGCGCGGAGTGGGCTGGTTTGGGTCGTGACGTGGGCATCTTGCACCACGCCCTGCCCTGACTCGAGCAGATAGTCGAGCTGTCGCCCGACCACTCGATCGCCACCGCGAGTCAATGTGACGTGATCCCCCGCCAATAGGCGTTGGCGATCTTGATAATAATCCAGCCAATCGGCGTCAACTCGGCGATCGTCGCGCGTGACCACGACATCGCCTCGGGCATGAATACGTTCACCCGAAACACCATTCACTTCATTGGCTTGGAGCACGGTCTGCCCCGCCACAACAGGCGGCACCTCCACGCTGTCGGCAAACACCGGCGTAGAGATCAAGGCAGCAACTAAAGGAGACAACCGAAAAGTTCGATACATGCGAGATGAGGAGGCAAGTGAAGGGCGACCAAGCAGGTCGTACCAAGGCGGTATAAAATCGCATACTTTACCTTCTCCCGCAATGAAACTCCCTAATGACACGACAAGACTCCCTCGAACTTTGGCTGGCTAACGCCCTGATTGACCACACATTCACTCTGACTTTAGCGGCTGGCGATGCCAGTTTCCGCCGCTACTGGCGAGCGACACTGGAGGATGGTTCTACACGGATCGTCATGGATGCACCACCAGAACATGAAGATTGCGCACCGTTTGTCCGCATTGCCGCCCTGTTAGAAGAAGCGGGTGTGAACGTCCCGACCATCCTCGACCAAGATTTGGCGCTCGGATTCTTACTGCTAGAAGACTTTGGTGATGTGACCTATCTCAACGCCTTTGCAGCTTTTGATGGATTTATTCCGTTTAATACCCCTGCGCTGGACATTGTGCGTCAATTACTGGGGGATGCGACTGATAGCCTGATCGCCTTGCAACGCCTGCCCAACGCCGCCGATGCCCTGCCCGCCTACGATGCCGAGCTGCTGACCCGCGAAATGCGCCTGTTCCCCGAATGGCTCGCAGAACGCCATCTGGGTCAGCCGTTTACCGCTGAACAATGGGCGGTGTGGCAACAAGGCGAGCAAATCTTGCTGAATAACATCCTCAAGCAAGGCCAAGTCGCCGTGCATCGCGATTTTACCGTGCGCAATTTGATGGTAACCCCCGAACGCAACCCCGGCGTCATCGACTTTCAAGACGCGGTTTATGGCCCGATCAGCTACGATATTCTGTCGTTGACCCGCGATGCCTTCATCGGGATGCATGATGAATTGGTCTTAGACACCGTGGTGCGTTACTGGGAAAAAGCCCGCGATGCCGGCCTGCCCGTCCCCGAGTCGATTGACGACTTCTGGCGCGATTTCGAATGGATGGGTGTGCAGCGTCATCTCAAAGTCGCTGGTATTTTTGCCCGCCTGCACTATCGCGACGGCAAAACCAAATACCTCACCGAAATTCCACGCTTTTTGGACTACATCCGCAAAACCTGCAACCGCTACGAAGAGTTGCGGCCATTAGGTACACTGGTGCGCGACCTCTCGGGTATTCAAGAAGAAACCAGCTACACCTTCTAAGCCCTGCCACACGGCGAGCGCATGCCGCTCGCCGCCGACCGACCCGACTTTCACAGGAGCGCCCATGAAAGCCATGATTCTTGCTGCTGGACGCGGCGAACGCCTCAGACCGCTGACCGACACCACCCCCAAACCCCTGCTGGATGTCGGTGGCAAGCCCCTCATCGTTCACCACATCGAACATCTCCGCGCGGCGGGCATTCAAGAATTTGTCATCAATACCGCATGGCTCGGCACGCAACTCGAAGCCGCTTTGGGTGATGGTCAAGATCTGGGTGTGCAAATTCAATGGTCACATGAAAGCACCGCCCTCGAAACGGCAGGCGGCATTGCGCAGGCGCTCGACTTACTCGGCGATGCGCCGTTTTTAGTCGTCAATGGTGATGTGCTCTGTCGCTTCGATGTCGCCGCACTGGTCAAGGCCGCCGAAAAACTCGATGCCCACACCACCTTGGCGCACCTTTTGATGGTCGAAAATCCGGCCCACAATCCACACGGTGATTTTGATGTGCTCGATCACATCATCCTCGACCGCCCCGGCTACACCTTCAGCGGCATCGCGGCCTATCATCCGGCCCTCTTTGCCGCGCTGCCCAAAAACACCCCCGCCAAACTCGCGCCGTTGCTGCGCGAAGCGATGGCGTTGGGGCAGGTTCAAGGCGAAGTTTGTTACAACCACGCGTGGCACGACGTCGGCACCCCCGAACGACTGCAACGCGCACAGCAGCAAGTCCAAGCATGGGCATGGATCGAAACCGCCCGCCAACAAGAACGCGACGGCCATCTTGAGCACGCGCTTGAACACTGGAAACACGCCGCCGACCTCGGCGACCAAGAAGCGTGTTTTCACTATGCCATTGCCTGCTGGCAAGGCTTTGGCCGCGAAGCCGATCTTCTGGAAGCGCAACGCTGGCTCGCCATTGCCGCCGACATGGGCGATTTACGCGCACAAGGCTATTTAGGCGATTTCTTGCATGTCAGCGACCCGCAACAAGGTCGCCGCTACAAAGTCAAAGCCTTTCACAGCTGGCTAAAACGCGCTGTCAGTGGCGACCGCCAAGCCGCCGACTACGTCACCAGCTATTACCTGAATGGCGATGCCGTGGCGGCCAATACCGCACGCGCCATTCGCTGGAGCACCCAAACACCGGCCGATGCCGAATGAGCGCGGTTCGACGGGTTTTGGGGATTGACCCCGGTAGCCGCATGACCGGTTTTGGTGTGATTGATATTTGCGGCCAACACCGCAGTTATATCGCCTCGGGGTGTATTCGCAGCCCGCAAAACGGCACGCTGCCCGAACGAATCAAAGCGATTTTGGAAGGTATCGCCGAAGTGGTCGCGGTCTATGGCCCGCACGAATCGGCGGTTGAGCAAGTGTTTGTCAACGTCAACCCCGCTTCGACCTTGTTGCTCGGTCAAGCGCGCGGCGCGGTTCTGTCGGCGTTGGTCTTGGCGGGCCTGCCGATTGCGGAATACACCGCCTTGCAAGTCAAACAATCAGTGGTCGGCCACGGCAAAGCGCCCAAAGAGCAGGTGCAAGAGATGGTGGTGCGCCATCTCAAACTCTCCGGTACGCCACAAGCCGACGCCGCCGACGCCCTTGCGGTTGCGCTCACCCACGCCAACCATGCCGGACTGGCCAGCAAACTCGCCAGCGCCGGACGACGTGTCAAAGGCGGGCGCTGGGTCTAACCTCCCTCAGGACACTTACACCATGACGACACACACCATCCCGATCGGTGAACCCCATCCCGAGCACCTCGGCCGCGAACGCTGGCTACGCGCCACCCGCCCCGCTTTTCTCAGTATCACAGCGGTCGGCTACGCGCTCGGGGTGGTCAATCTGAGTGCTACGCTGGCCGATTGGCTGGCGGTCGGCGTGGGCCTGATTGCGGCGCTCTTGCTGCATGCCGCCGCCAATGTGATTAACGATGTCGCCGACGCTGATAACGGCACTGATGCCGCCAATGAGCAGCGCATTTTTCCGTTTACCGGTGGCAGTCGGTTTATCCAAAACGGCGTCCTCAGCGCGCGCCATATGCACCGTTTCGCGCAATATCTCATCCTCAGCGCCATGCTATTGGGGGTCGGACTCTGGCTGTGGTGCGGTTGGGGCATTGTCCTGCTGGGGATGATCGGCGTGTTCGTGGCATGGGCGTATTCGATGCCACCACTCAAACTGAACAGTCGAGGCCTCGGCGAAGGGTGTGTTTTTGTCGGCTTTGGTCTGCTGCCGATCGGAAGCCATTTTGTCGGCAGCGGCGATTGGGATCTGCAAACTGCGATTCTGGCGAGTAGCTATGCGCTCCTCACCACGGCGCTGCTGTATATCAACCAATTTCCCGATCGGCAGGCCGACGCGCGCGCCGGTAAGCGCCATTGGGTGACGCGCCTCTCGCTGCAATCCGCGCCGTGGGGCTATGTGCTGCTGTGCGGCGGGGCCTATCTCGCGGTGGCAGTGGGCAGCTTGATCACGCATTGGCTACCACAGTGGAGCGCGCTGGCGCTGTTGACGTTGCCGCTTTCGGTGCGCGCCAGCCTTGATCTGTTACGCTACGCCGCCCACCCCCAACAACTGGGGCGGGCCATTCGCTTTACTATTCTCGCCGCCCACCTCCACGGTGTATTGCTCGCCGTGGGCGTGTGGCTGGGCTAATCAGGAAAAATCATGATCGGACGACTCAGCGGCCAGCTGATTGAAAAACAACCGCCGCAAGTGGTGATTGATGTGCAGGGCGTCGGCTACGAAGTCGATGTGCCGATGAGCACGTTTTACCAACTGCCCGCGCTGGGCGAACCTTGCGTGCTGTGTACGCATTTAGTGGTGCGTGAAGATGCGCAATTGTTATACGGCTTTGCCAACAAACATGAGCGCGAAACCTTCCGCCAGCTGATTAAGGTCTCGGGGATTGGGGCCAAAATCGCCCTTGCGATTCTGTCGGGTATGAACGCCGATGAGCTGGCGCTCGCCATTGCCAGCGAAGACATTAAACGCTTGTCGACCATCCCCGGCATTGGCAAAAAAACCGCCGAGCGCCTTGTGCTTGAGCTGCGCGGCAAACTCGGAACCGCTTCGGCCGTCAGCACCCCTGGCGGCTTGGCTTTTACCGCCACCCCCGACGAACGCGACGACATTCTGAATGCGCTGCTGGCGCTGGGTTACAACGACAAAGAAGCGCAAGGCGCGATGAAGCATTTGCCTGCCGCAATCAGCGTCAGTGAGGGCATTCGTGCCGCCTTAAAATCTCTAGCAAAGGCTTAATATGCGTTGGCGTTTAAGCGGCATTGTTCTGGGGATACTGGTGTTAGCGGGCTTGGCGTGGCGAATTTCGCACGGGGACGCCCCGTTATGCGATGCCCCGATTCAAGCCGCATGGCAATGGCTGCAACCCACCGCCTTCGGGCGCATCTATCTGCAGTTTTCGTATGCCATGGATTGGGCAGGGCGTTTGCTCGGAAGTGCAGCATTGATGCTGCTGATTGGCTGGCGCTGGAAACGCTGGGCGGGCGTGATCGCTCTCGCGGGTGGATGGGCGTCAGTTGGGCTATTTAAAGTCATGATGGATCGACCGCGCCCTGCGCTGATGCACTGGGTTGAAACCCACGGCAGCGCGTTTCCGAGCGGTCATGCGATGTCGCTCACCCTCGTGATTGGCTGTATCGCGCTATATGGCGCACCGCGCAAACCACAGCTCACCTATATGCTCGCTGCACTTGCGATTGTGCTCGCCGCTTTTAGCCGTGTGGCGCTGGGGGTGCACTATCCGAGCGACGTGGTAGGCGGTATCACTTTGGGCTTGATTTGGCTGGGTTTGTGCCACCGCCCCATGCCCCCGACTCTTTTTGTAGGACGATCATGATTGAAACCGATGCGCTCTCTGGCGGACAAGCACCCCGCTTAGTCACCCAACAAAAACTCTCCACACAAGAAGAAGCGCTCGAACGCGCGCTTCGGCCAAAACTTCTGGATGACTATGTCGGCCAAGAAAAAGCCCGCGGTCAGCTCGAAATTTTTATTGAAGCGGCCAAACGTCGTGGGGAAGCATTAGATCATGTGCTGCTGTTTGGGCCGCCTGGCCTTGGCAAAACTACTTTGGCGCACATTATTGCCCGCGAAATGGGTGTTAGCCTGCGCCAAACCTCGGGGCCGGTTTTGGAACGGGCAGGGGATTTAGCGGCGCTGCTGACCAACTTGGAACCACACGATGTGCTGTTTATCGACGAGATTCATCGCCTCAGCCCCGTGGTCGAAGAGATTTTGTATCCGGCGCTGGAGGATTATCAGATCGACATTATGATCGGCGAAGGCCCTGCCGCCCGCTCGGTCAAAATCGACTTGCCGCCGTTTACGTTAGTCGGCGCGACGACCCGCGCGGGGATGCTGACGAATCCACTGCGTGACCGCTTTGGGATTGTCAGCCGCTTGGAGTTTTACAGCCCGCAAGAGCTATGCCGAATTGTCAGCCGCTCAGCGGGTTTGCTCGAAGTCGACATCACCGAAGATGGCGCGTTCGAAATCGCCCGTCGTGCGCGCGGCACGCCACGCATTGCCAACCGTCTGCTGCGCCGCGTCCGCGACTTTGCCGAGGTGAAGGCCAATGGACAAGTCAGCACCGAGGTCGCCGATGCTGCGCTGTCGATGTTGGATGTGGATAGCGCCGGTTTGGATGTGATGGATCGCAAGTTGCTGATGGCGATTGTGGATAAGTTCGATGGTGGGCCGGTGGGCTTGGATAATGTCGCCGCCGCGATTGGCGAATCGAGCGACACGATTGAGGATGTGATTGAGCCGTATCTGATTCAACAGGGCTACTTGCAGCGCACCCCACGGGGGCGAATGGCAACCGCAAGCAGCTATGTGCATTTCGGGTTGCCTGTACGCGAACGCGCTTAAAGCTGGGCTTGAATCGCGGCGACAATCTGTTCTTCGTTTAAACGACCAGTTAACCGCGCGACCGGCTTGCCGCTGCGATCAAAAATCACCGTAAACGGCAAGCCGCCGACACGATTACCCAAAGCCCGCATCCAGTCCATGCCCGCGCTATCGGCCACGAGCAGGGGATAGGTAATCGAAAATTGGCGGGCAAAGTTATTCACTGGAATACGCTGGTCAATCGCCACGCCCACAATCGCGACCCCACGCGGCCCAAAACGCTGCGAGAGGGTGTTGAGCATCGGCATTTCGTCGCGGCAAGGCGCACACCATGTCGCCCAAAAATTCACCACCAGCACCTTGCCTTGCCATTCGCTCAGGCGATGCACCTTACCATTCACATCGGGGTAGGCGACCTGATCCAGCGCGCCCGCCGACACCACGCCACTGACCATCAACAGCACACTGGCGATCATCGCCCGAAAAGACATCCGCCACATGGCATGCTCCTTGAAAGAGGACAACAGATAGGGGTCAGGATGTGGGCACACGGCGCACTTTCCAACCCGCCAATAAAAATCCCCTCGACCGTCTCCGGCAAAGGGGATGTATTCGTATCGTGTGCGCGATTAGCGGCGACGATGCTTACGGTACAGCGGTGCAGGAGGAATCGGCTTGATCGGTGCCATCGGCTTAATGCTGTTTACGGTGCTGGCTTCTTCAATCGGCATCGGCACCATCAATTTAAGATCGTTGGATTGCGCTTCTAATGCGCGAACCATCATGCGCAATTTTTCCAGCTCGGCGCGAACTTGGCGGCGCTCGGTATCGATCGAAACAATTTCTTCGCGAATTTTTTGTTGGCGCTCAAGATCACGGCGCAACAGCTCACGTTGGCGGGCCTGATCGAGCTGATAAGCGCGGCTTCTCTCGGCATACAACGCTACTTGCTTTTGCGCAAAGTTGCGGCTGGCCAACAGTTTGACGCGGGTGGCTTCAGCTTCAGACAGCATCGAGGTTTGACGTGATAACGCATCGAAGGCTTCAAGCGCTTTTTTCTCAGAGCGTGCCTTCACCGTGCGCCAGTATTCATTGCCGTGGAAAGTCGCAATGTAGTAATCCAGCGTGGCAGGGTGAAAATACAAACCTGTGCCGTATGCTCCGCTAAATGCCTTGCGCAATTCAACCAGCTCGCCCTTTTCGGTCAGGCTTTGGAAATCTTTCATCACACCGAAAGAGTCCTGCTGCGGATCAAAAGCCAACAGGCTTTCGTCATCGGTCGTCGGGTCGGCTAGCGGCATGTCTGGCGAGTCAGAAACACTCATATCGACCGAGGTTTCATCGACCGCTGCCGTCGGGGCGGCGACGACTGGAGCAGCCAGTAGTGCCATCAAGGCGAAAGAAGGAAGAACGTGCAAGAAACGTGTCATGGCGTATTCGTAATTTCTTTATCGATTTTGTGTTCTGGATAAACCCGCTTTAGCGAAACTCATCGGCATAACGATGATTGAGCAGCAAGTCGAATGTCCGCGAATATACCTTAAATTACGTCGATCTATGGCAAATAATTGTGTCAAATCTATGGCATCCGCTCAAAACGCGCATCGGAGAATCCCCAACGATCTGCCTCAGAGTCCCCCTTTCGGAATGATAGAATCATCGCCTATCCCCTTCATCTTCAAAGCGTTGTTTTTATGCCAACACTGATCTGTGGTTCCTTAGCCTACGACACCTTGCTCACCTTTCAAGATTCGTTTCATAAGCATATTTTGCCCGACCAACTCGAACGACTCTCGGTCTGTTTTATGGTGCCGCAGCTCCGCAAAGAGTTTGGTGGCTGTGCAGGCAATATTGCCTACACACTCAAACAGCTCGGCGATGACCCTTTGATTTTGGCCACAGCGGGAGAAGATTTCGAACCTTATCACCATCACCTCACGCGCCATGGCATTCGCACCGAAGGCATTCGTACTATAGCCGGCCACTACACCGCGCAATGCTTTATTACCTCCGATCGCGACAACAACCAGATCACCGCATTTCACCCCGGTGCAATGCAGTTTGCGACCCTCAATCACGCAGGCGAAAGCCAAGGCGTTGACCTCGCCATTGTCGCGCCGACCGGTTACGAGGCCAATTTACAACAGTCGCGCGAATTGGCCGCGGCAGGGATTCCTTTTATCTTCGACCCCGGCCAAGAACTTCCACTCTTTTCCCGCGATGAGCTGCTCGATTTGATCGAAATGGCCGACTATATCGCCGTCAATGCCTACGAAGCTGAACTCCTCCGAGAGCGCACCGGCCTTTCTCCAGAGCGCATTGCCCAGCGGGTTCAAGCCATGATTGTCACTGCTGGCGCACACGGTTCCACCATTTACACCACCGACCAACAGTACCCGATTGAAGCGGTGACCGTTCCCGACGCCGTTGACCCCACCGGCTGCGGCGACGCCTATCGAGCGGGCCTACTCTACGGCATCAAACATCAATTGGACTGGACGACCACCGGCCGTCTTGCCTCATTATTAGGCGCGATTAAAGTCGCCAGCCGCGGCGGGCAAAATCATTATTTGGATTGGCCGATGCTGCGCACCCGCTTCGAACAGGCTTTCGGCCACGCTTGGCCTTGCACAGAAGGCGCATGACTCGCACAATCTAGCCCCATATTCAATTAGTCCGACCGGTCTATTGCACACGCAAGGCCGGTCTATCAATTGACAAAGCGGCACGACATCGGCCCCGCCGTTTCGTGCGCATCCTCCGCGTCTCATCTTGAAAATTCAGGCCATAGACGCCATTGACGCTATTTAGTACTTATCGCCCATTTAAGGGGAATTCATGCCCATCCCGTCACTTGCCACGGCCCAAACCGGCCCACTACTCGAACTTGAACGCCGTATTTTGGCCGACCACCACCAGATCGAGCATTGGTTCCGAAGCCAGTGGACCGAACATGCTGCGCCGTTTTATGGCTCGGTCGATTTGCGTAACAGTGGCTTTAAACTGGCACCGGTCGATATGAATCTATTCCCGGGCGGCTTTAATAATTTGGGCACCGATACCCGCCCGCTCGCGGTGCAAGCCACCATGAGCGCGATTGACAAAGTCTGCCCGCAAGCAAAAAGCGTATTACTGATCCCCGAAAATCACACCCGCAACACCTTCTATCTGCAAAACGTCGCCGCCTTGTGCAGCATCATGGAACAAGCGGGTCTCGAAGTTCGACTCGGCTCGCTCAACCCCGAGATCACCGCGCCAACGACACTCGACTGTGGCAATGGCGATACACTCGTGGTCGAACCTCTGGTACGCCACGAGCGCCGCATCACCCTCGCCGATGGCTTTAATCCTTGCGTGGTGCTGCTCAACAACGACTTGTCGGCAGGCATTCCGGCGATTTTGGAAAACATCGACCAAACTCTGCTGCCGCCTCTGAATGCAGGTTGGGCGGTGCGGCGCAAATCGCACCACTTTGCCGCCTACAACCAAGTCGCCGACGAATTTGGCGCGCTGCTCGGCCTCGATCCGTGGTTTATCAATCCGCTGTTTAATGGCTGCTCCGAACTCAACTTCCACGAGCGCCAAGGCGAGCAAGAATTAGCAGATTCCGTCAGCGATTTGCTGGCAAAAATTCGCGAAAAATACCGCGAATACGAGATCCAATCGCCGCCATTTGTGATTGTCAAAGCCGATGCAGGCACCTACGGCATGGGCATTATGTCGGTCAAAACGCCGGAAGAAGTGATCGGTCTCAACCGCAAACAACGCAACAAAATGGCGGTCATTAAAGAAGGTCAACAAGTCAGCGAAGTCATTATTCAAGAAGGCGTCTACACCTTTGAGACCGTCAACGAAGCCGTTGCTGAGCCGGTGATTTATATGATGGATCGCTTTGTCGTGGGCGGGTTCTATCGTGTCCACACCGATCGCGGCATCGACGAAAACCTCAACGCACCGGGGATGCATTTCTCGCCGATGAGCTTCGAAGGCGCGTGTTTGCCAGACATGAAATCCGGCCCCGAAGCCTCGACCAATCGCCTGTACGCCTACAGCGTGGTAGCACGCTTGGCGCTGCTGGCGGCCTCGCTCGAACTCGAAACCACCCTCTAAGCCCCCCAACGCCACCGGTAAGGTGGCGTTTTGCTTTGGAATCTGCAGATGCGAATTGCCTTTATTGCCGACCCTCTCGACGGCTTCAAAATCTACAAAGACAGCACCTTTGCGATGATGCAAGAGGCCGCCGCCCGTGGTCATACCCTCTACGCCATGACCAGCGCCGACCTCGCTGCCTCGCACGGCACCATCATCGGCCACGCCCGCGAAATCACCCTCACCGGCGAAGCCGATGTGTGGTACCGCGCCAGCGATGCCCAACCGTACCCGCTGCATGAATTCGACGCAGTGCTGATGCGCAAAGATCCGCCTTTTGATGCTGAATATCTCTACGCGACCCACTTGCTGACCCAAGCCGAGCAACAAGGCGCGTGTGTGATCAATCGCGGCCAAGCCTTGCGCGACCACAACGAAAAACTCGCCATTCTCGAGTTTCCCGAATGGACCGCGCCGACCCTCGTGACCAGCCGCCACGACGCCCTCCGCCAATTTCTCAGCGAGCACGGTGACATCATCCTAAAGCCGCTCGACAGCATGGGCGGCGACAGTATTTTTCGGGTGCGCCAAGACGACCCGAATTTGTCGGTGATTCTCGAAACCATGACCCAGCATGAGCACCGCACCATCATGGCGCAAGCCTATATTCCGGCGATTACCGACGGCGACAAACGGGTTTTGTTGATTGATGGACAACCGGTCGATTACTGCCTTGCCCGCATCCCACAAGCAGGGGAAACCCGTGGCAATTTGGCCGCCGGTGGCCGTGGCGAAGCGCGCCCCTTGAGCGCCTCGGATCGTCAAATTGCCGAAGCACTTGGCCCAATCCTGCGCGCACGCGGGCTGGTCTTGGTGGGGCTGGATGTGATCGGCGACCGCCTGACCGAAATCAATGTCACCAGCCCGACTTGCTTCCGTGAAATCATGGATCAGACCGGCCTGAATGTCGCCGCACTGATGATTGATGCCGTAGAACGCGCATGCGCCGCCTCGGCTTAATCGGCATCCTATGTAGCCTGCTGCTGTTGACCGCCTGCAGTGGCGATCCCGATGAAAACCTCACCCGCCAAGAAAGCTATGTGTTCGGGACGCGGGTCGAAATCGCGATTGCAGGGGTCGATCAGGCGCGCGCCAAAACCATGATTGCCGCCGCGCTCAAGGATTTAGACCGCCTGCACAACAAGCTACATCCGTGGCAAGCCGGTAGCGAATTAGTACGCTTAAATCGGGCTTTGGCGGCAGGGCAAGCGGCGACAATGGACGCGGAGATCGTCGGTTTATTGCGGCTCGCCCAAACCACCGCCCGCCAATCGGATCAATTGTTTAATCCGGCTTTAGGGCAACTGGTCGCGCTGTGGGGCTTCCATTCCGATACTTTTGCACCCATTCAACCCGACCCCACCGAAATTGCGGCATGGCTAGCGCACCGCCCCACCACCGACGACCTGACTTTGCCCGAGCAGGCCGGAGCCGTCAGCAGTCGAAATCCCGCCGTAGCGATTGATTTAGGCGGACTCGCGAAAGGTTGGGCTTTGGATCGGATCGCCGCACAATTGCGCGCGCAGGGTGTTCGCCATGCCTTGATCAATATTGGCGGCAATGTGCTGGCGTTAGGCGACAAAAATGGGCAAGCGTGGCGGGTTGGTTTGCAGCACCCGCGCCAAGCCGGTGCCTTGTTAAGCCTCGAATTGAAAGATGGCGAAGCAATCGGTACATCCGGCGACTATCAGCGCTATTTCGAGCTGAATGGGCAGCGCCATTGCCATTTAATCGACCCGCGTAACGGTCGCAGCGATTGTATTTTGCAGGCGGTCACGGTGCTGGTTTCGGGAAAACAAGCGGGATTGCGGTCGGATGTGGCCAGCAAGCCGATTTATTTTGCGGGCATTCAAAAAGCGGCACACTACGCCAAGGTGTTTGATTTAGAGGGTGTTTTACTGATTGATCAGCGCGGACAGGTCTATGTAGACTCGACTTTTCGAGCGCGCGCCCATTGGATCCAACCGCCCAGCGCGCTATTCTCGCTGCCGACTGAACCCACCGCGAAAACGACACCATGAACACCCCACAGGAAAGCCCATTTAAGGGAAAAACCGGCCTGCGCCGCCTCTTCAATGCCTTACGCTATTCGATCGATGGTTTAGCCGCCGCATTTCGTTTTGAGGCCGCTTTTCGTCAGCTGGCGCTGCTCAGCGCGGGCTTGATTCCACTGAGCTTTTGGTTATCCGTGACAGGCGTCGAACGCGCCCTGATGATTGGTGCCTGCTTTGCGACCTTGATCATCGAACTATTCAATTCGGCGATTGAAGCCGCAGTCGATCACACCTCGCTTGAGCGCCACCCGCTGGCCAAACGCGCTAAAGACATGGGCAGCGCGGCCCAATTGCTCGGGCTATGCAACTTGGCCCTGATTTGGGGCGTCATTTTGGGAGCTTAAGGGTACGGCTTGTCGAGCAACGCCATCACTTGCTGGATCTCGTCACAGAGAAGCGTCCATTCCGTTTCGAGCAAAAGACGCAGCGCCTGAACCTCTTCGGCAGGGGCTTGATCTCGATAAGCGCGTTCAAGCGCCCCCGCCAATTGAGCCAAAATCAACGCCCCAACACTGCCCGCGCCCCCCGCCAAGGTATGCGCCAAGCGCTGCAGCTCCTCTGCCGGCCGATTTTCCGCAAATTTGCCGATGCATCCTTGCTGACTGTCTCTAAAAATCGTCAAAAAGCGTATAAAGCGCTTTTCGCTCTTCATTGCGGTCACCAGCCCTGCGGCAATATCCAAATGTTCCAAGGACGGCGCTAAATCACTGAGCGAAGCATCCTCCATCGTTAATGCCGCGACGGCGGGCGCAGGCAAAGCAGGAAGGCGGGGTAGAATCCAACGCGCCAGCGTCACAAACATTTGTGGGACATTGATGGGCTTGGGAATAAAGTCATTCATCCCCGCAGCAAGAACTTTTTCTTGATCCCCCTTCATGGCATTGGCAGTCATGGCAATAATCGGCAATTGCTCTGCGCTATAGCGCAACCGCAAGTGACGGGTTGCCTCGTAGCCATCCATAATCGGCATCTGACAGTCCATGATGATGGCGTCAAAATGCTGGTGGGTCACCGCTTGTAGCGCCTCTTTGCCGTCGCAGGCAAAGTGGACATGAACCCCCGCCCCACGCAGAATTTCTTCCATGATTTCACGGTTGAGCGCGTAGTCTTCAACCACCAAGACCGATGCGCCTTTGAGCCGAGCGCAGGCGAGTTCTTCCTCGCGCTTAGAAATAATGAACGCATGATGGTCGGCGACAGCGGTGATACCGAGCACCGTAAATAGCGCATCTTTTAACGCAGATACGGTAATCGGCCGACACAGTACAGGCCCATCCATCAGCCCTGTAGCGCTCAAAGCGGCGCTCACCAAGGGACCATCGTTCTCGTTGGCGATGGTCACCGTCGGCAATGCATTGGAGCCCAGCTGCGCCAGACATTTGAAAAGCACGGCGCGCTCCTCAAAAGCCCAGTCCAGCAACAAAACGTTGTATAGCGGAGAAATCGATTTGCGTGCAGACGGTTCGCGCGACAGTAAGATTTGCGGTGTCACGACATCTGCCGACATTTCTAGGTCGTGACATAAAGCAGAAATGCTCTGCGCTGCAAGGTCATTTTCGGCCAAAATCAATGCGCATTTTCCATGCAAGCCGCCAAACAAAGCATCGGATACATTCAGCTGGCGTCGAATAGACAGCATCACTTGAAAATGGCTGCCCTCGTTCAGACGGCTTTCAAACTCCAGTACACCGCCCATGAGTTCCACCAAGTGGCGACAAATCACCAGCCCAAGCCCCGTGCCACCATACCGGCGGGTCGTCGAAACATCGGCCTGCTCAAATTGACGAAAGAGACGCTTGAGCTGCTCTTCGCTCATGCCAATACCGGTATCCCGAACACTAAAGTGAATATTGGCGCTTTCTTTTGTAATCTCAGTGGCCCAGATTTCGACAGCCACTTCGCCGCGCTCGGTAAATTTAATCGCATTACTAATTAAATTGATCAGCACCTGCCCCAAGCGCAACGGGTCGCCCATCAGGTGGATTGGAACATCGGGCGCCACAGACAGTCGATAGCTCAGATCCTTCGCGACGGCACAATCCCGCACCATATTGTTGACGTACTCAAAAAGCTGGTCGAGGCGGAACGGAATAATTTCGATATCAAGCTTGCCCGCTTCAATTTTCGAAAAATCCAGAATGTCGTTAATGATGCCGAGCAGGGTTTGTGCGGCCGTTCCGATTTTTTCAACTTGCTGCTGCTGCGTAAATGGCAGCGCGGCTTTTTTCAATAAATGTGTTAACCCAAGAATGACATTCATCGGTGTACGAATTTCGTGGCTCATATTGGCTAAGAACCGGCTCTTTGCACGAGTCGCGGCCTCCGCTTGATTACGTGCCGTTTCAAGCAGCATAACCATTTCTCGATGCTCGGACACATTGCGCAATGTACAAATCACAAAGCGGGTCCCTTCTGATTCCAGCGACCCTAGACTGACCTCCACAGGAAATTCAGTCCCATCTTTGCAAGAGGCCACCACCTTCCGACCTTGCGCCATCGCCTTGGAATAGTCACCCATATGCCCTGTTACAAAGGCCGAACGATGCTCTGGGTGAATGCGCTGAAAACGCTGCGGCATGAGCATTTCAATCGGCTGACCAATCAGTTCGGTACGGGAATAGCCAAAGCAGTGTTCTGCCTGACGGTTAATTTTGACGATAATGCCCTGATCATTGGTAATCAACACAGGATCAGGGATCGCCTCAATAAATTGCCGCTCTCGGTTCTCTTGTCGACGCCGATCGGTGATATCGACCACCCAAACCAACACCCCAGCATGACCATGAATATCAATATTAGTGAACGTCAAAACGACGTCAGAGAGCGACCCGTCCTGTCCGCGAAAACGGGTTTCCGTCGAAAAGCCATCACCCACCAGCTCGAAGGCCTTCATGATCTGCACCCGCTCGGCGGGAATCTCGTAAACCAGCTCCGCTGACATGCCAAATTGCAATCCGGTCATGTGGTGCAAACACTGGTTGCAATACACCACCACCCCATCTACCGAAATCGCAACGCCGATCGGGCTGACATCCAACAAAGATAATTGCAGCGCACTATTGTTTTTTAAATTCAGCATATGTTGATGCATGCGACGCCCTCTTGATTTCAATGATCAGCGACTGGACAAATCGCGATGTGCCTCGCTGTAGGGGTTGTGAAATGGAGACTGCGTAGAACGATGAAACACCCGCCCGCCTAAAGCCTCGTCCTCTAAAGGAACACCATGACCGTCAAACAGTTCTGGGTGTGTTCGCAGTAGAGACAGAAACTCTCCACAGAGCTCAGGATCGCGCCATCCTTGCTGGCACTCCCGTTCTAAAATGCGGATCACTTCATCTAGTTTTAGCGCAGGCTTATACGGCCGTGCGTAGGTCAAGGCATCATAAATATCAATTAACTGAAAGACCCTTGCCAGCAGGGGAATTTCTGTCCCCTTTAGACGATCAGGGTAGCCGCTCCCGTCCCAACGCTCATGATGCGACCGAATAATAGGCACGGTCAGGCGCATGCTTTTGAGGCTCGAACATAACTGAGCGCCAATCACGGTATGCGACTGCATCAGCATCCACTCGTCAGGAGCAAGCTGCCCCGGCTTCAATAAAATACTGTCGGGAATTCCCAGCTTACCAATATCGTGCAACACCCCACCTCTGCGCAGCGCGGTCAGCTCATCATGCGATAGCCCTAAGTGCTGACCAAAAACCAAAGCGTGGTGCGCAAGGCGTGCACAGTGATTGCCGGTGTTTTCATCCTTGGCTTCAACCATACGCGCCAGCGCGAACAAGACCGACTCCGCATGATCTAGCTGCACAATAAGCCGCCGATGCTCAAGCGCGGCTTCAATCCGAGCAAGGCATTCGATGGGATGAAAGGGCTTATGAATAAAATCTGTTGCACCGGCTTTCAATGCGCTTGCCAGATCTTCGCTGCGGGAATCGGTTGTGATCATAATGACCGGCAGCATCGTTTCACCCAGCTCTTGACGGAGTCGCCTGCAGACCTCATCGCCGCTCAACTGGGGCATGTGTCGATCGAGTAAAACTAAATCAAAGTCATGGGGTGGATGCAATGCCGCCAAAGCTTGCATCCCATTGCAAGCCTCAACCACGACAAAACGGGAAGACGACAAAATCTCCATTTGAATCGCTCTGGAGAGCGGGTCGTCATCAACAATTAAAATCCGAGAAGGTGAAGGTGATGGCTCAAAGCGTTTCATACATAACCTCTTTTGCTAAACGGCTCATGCACCCACTACAAAAGTCAGGGACTTACAGTCAGCGAGGCCTGCAAAGCCTGTTCCAACGCGCCCAAATGCGCCTGAATATCCAAGCCCTGCGCATGGATGGCTAAAGCGTCTTCAATAGAATTACGCAACATCTCTGACACTTGGCTTTCCTGACGGTCGGTCAATCCCAGATATAAAAACGCATCATCCATACGCTCGATCAGTTTTGCCATGACCTTTGCACTCGCCATTTTTTGGGACTCATGCTGCTCACCAATCGCAACCAAAACTGACCGCATTTGCGCCATCAACGCATATAAGCCTTGCTGCTGCTGCGCCAAACGATGAACAGTATTCAGCGAATCCACTCGCGCAGCCGCCCCCTCTGCCAGCATCGCAAGATGATCACGCAGGCGGCCGCAACGATCAGAATCATGCACCGGCATGTCGGTGACCAGAATCGTCACTTGTTCATAGCTAAATGCTGCCCGCGCGCCATAATCAACAATCCGACCACACTCAGCGAGAGTGGTCATTACCGAGGCTTGGAGTGGAGAAGAAGCACCTTCACGAGAGCGCGAAATCACACCTTTTGTGCTGCGAATTTGTGCGGCAGCTTGCAAGCCAAAGTTTGCACAAGACCGCAATAAGGCATCCAACAATGCGGTTTCAGTTTGGCACGCAAAACTGCTGCGCAGAAATTCCATGACCACACCGACTTCAGAAGCTGAACTCATTGCGGTCATTGCCGTTACAAATGCATCTTGCACGCTATCTTTTAAGATCGCTTTTTCTTCAATTTGCCGGAGAAGCGCCGCAGCTTTTTTTCGTAACTCTTCTGGGGAAAAAGGCTTTTGCAGAAAATCTTCTGCGCCCACCTCGTAAGCCCGTAAACGATCATTTAAATCGGGCAGATGTGACAAGAACATCACAGCAATCCCCGACAAATCAAAATCCGCTTTGATTTGTCGACACACCTCGTAACCCGACACCCCTGGCATCACCGCATCGAGCAGAATTAAAGCAGGGTGCTGCGCACGGGCACACGCCAAGGCCTCATCGCCATTAGCGGCCAGATGAATCTCATATAAATCCTCCAAAACATCTGCGGCAATTTGCCGAGACAATTCATCATCATCCACGATCAATACACTGGGCTTTCTATTCATAACATCCCTTAACCTGATACCAGAATCAAAAAAATGACGCGCGGAACAGAACGAACTCTACGAAAGGTAGACGAGAGGGCCAGACAGCGGCACAGAAGAACCTCTGTCTTTTAGTGGAGAACATATAGAGAAAATTTATAATGACAGCGCAAGACAATGGCAAGCCAAAAACAGGACAAAAACCAATACAACATCAAAAAAACAACACTTACCACCGATAAAAATAAAAAATCAGGAGAAAATCTCTCAATCTTTCCGATACACCACGCCAGGGTAAACTCGGATCATTTCCACCGGCCACGGCTTCTGCGCATCATCCATCGCCACATAGCACCAGCGCCCTTGCTCAGACAACAAATACCGGTAGACCGGACAGCCCGCTTGATAAAACATCAGTTGCTGCCCTTCAAAGCACTCCAAAGGCAACAGCGGCGGCGCATCGCCCTCCAACAGCATATCGAGCGTATCAGGAGACAACGCCCGAACTTGCTGACTTTCCTCAACAAAAGCCGCGACAAACATCAACACAATGCACAGCGGCAACAACAACCAATCGCCATCCAATAAAAACATCAGACCCAGCGTGGTGCTCCCCGTAAAGAAAAACCGACTATCAAAGACCATGACCTCTCTCCTTCGCAAAATTATCCGAAGCTAGAACACGCACACCTCAGTAAAAACTGATGCGTCATGCGCTTATTGTGTTTTAGTCAATGAACCTGCTGCGGCCATAAAAAAACGTCAGGAAAATCATTTCCTGACGTTTTCTTGCGACACCTCACCAGACCTTATTCGTCGGCGACAGTTTCTGTCGTTGACTTAGGTTCGGGTGGTGCGATTTGCTCGGCGTAGCCGCATTCTTTTTGCGGACACACTTTCTCGGTGCCACGCCGTTTGGTGATTTTAATCGTCAGCACCGGCCAGCCGCATTGCGGGCACGTCTCGGCAACCGGCGGATTCCATGTCGCGTATTTGCACTTCGGATAGGTGTTGCAGCTGTAAAACAGCTTTCCGTAACGGCTCTTGCGCTCAATCAAACTGCCCTGTTTACACTCTGGACATTGCACGCCGGTATCGCGCGGTTTTTCCAACGGCTCGATATGCTTACACTTTGGATAATTCGCACAGCCGATGAACTTGCCGTACTGACCTTTCTTGATGACCAACTGGCCGCCGTCTTCGGGGCACACACGGCCTTCAATCACCACCGCTTCGGCAGCTTCGGCGGCCGCCGCCGCCGCCGCGCTTTCCGCAGTTTCACCGACATTGCGGGTGTAATCGCATTCAGGATACGCCGAACAGCCAATAAACCGGCCGCGCTTACCAAAGCGAATCATCAAAGGCTGCGCACATTTCGGGCAAGCTTCATCCAGCGTTTCGGTCGTGATTTCGGCACGGCTAATGCCTTCTTTCTCGACGATTTGTTTGTGGAAACCTTTCCAGAAACCATCCAACACCGGCACCCATTCGCGCTTGCCAGTTGAAATTTCATCGAGTTGGTTTTCGAGCTTGGCGGTAAAGTGATAATCCACATACTGACTAAAATGCTCAGTCAGAAACTTATTCACAATGTCGCCGGTGTCGGTCGGCTCGAAGCGCTTTTTGTCCAGCGTGACGTATTCACGGTCTTTCAACGTCGAAATAATCGACGCATAGGTCGATGGGCGACCAATGCCAAACTCTTCGAGCGATTTCACCAAACTTGCTTCAGAGAAGCGCGGTGGCGCTTGGGTAAAATGCTGCTCGCCGGACAACTTATCCACCGGCACCACCTCGCCCACCTCCAACAACGGCAACTTGGCTTCGCCTTCTTCGTCGCTGTCGTCCACATCTTCTTGGTAAACCGCAATAAAGCCCGAGAACACCAACACCTGACCCGACGCACGGAACACCCCTTCACCGACGGCAATATCAACCGATGTGGTGTCGAATTTCGCGGGCGTCATTTGGCACGCCAGCGTCCGCTTCCAAATCATGTCGTAGAGCTTAAATTGCTCGGCATTCAAGAACGGTTTGACCGATTCTGGTGTGCGGAAAATCGAGGTCGGGCGAATCGCTTCGTGCGCTTCTTGAGCATTCTTCGCCTTGCTCTTGTAGACGTTTTCAGATTTCGGCAAATACTCGGCAGCGAAGTTTTTCTCGATGTAATAGCGAATTTCGGTGGTGGCTTCGTTCGCCAAGGCCACCGAGTCAGTCCGCATATACGTGATCAAACCAACGGCACCTTGGCCGACATCCACACCTTCATAAAGCTGTTGGGCGGTGCGCATGGTGCGATCGGTGGTCATGCCCAATTTACGGACCGCTTCTTGCTGCAAGGTCGAAGTGGTAAACGGGGCGGCAGGCGAGCGGCTTTTCTTCTTTTTCTCGACAGCAGTCACGGTCGCAGAATGATTTTGCAAAGCCTGCAAAATCGTGGACTGCGTTGCTTCGTCGGGAATATCAAACTGCTCAAGCTTTTTGCCCTGCCACACATTCAACCGCGCCGAAAACTTTTGGCGGGCTTTATGGCTGGCTAAATGCACACTCCAATATTCTTGTGACACAAAGGCGCGGATTTCTGCTTCACGCTCACAAATCAAACGCAGTGCGGGGCTTTGCACCCGACCGGCCGATAAGCCGCGCCGAATTTTTTTCCACAGCAGCGGAGAAAGATTAAAGCCCACCAAATAATCCAAAGCGCGGCGCGCTTGTTGCGCATTCACCAAGTCCAGCGCGATTTCACGCGGATTGGCAATCGCATCCAGCACCGCCGTTTTGGTGATTTCGTGGAACACCACCCGCTGCACCGTTTTATTTTTGAGCAGCTTTTTATTCTTGAGAATTTCGGAGAGATGCCAAGAAATGGCCTCTCCCTCACGATCGGGATCGGTCGCGAGATAAATATGGTCGGCATCGCGCACCGCAGCGGCAATCGCATCGACGTGTTTGGCATTTTTTGTGATGAGCTGATATTTCATCGCAAAATTTTTGTCAGGATCGACCGCACCGTTTTTCGGCACGAGATCACGGACGTGACCGTAGGAAGCGAGAATTTCAAACTCGCTACCGAGGTATTTTTTGAGCGTTTTCGCCTTCGAGGGCGATTCGACAATCAAGAGGTTCGCTGGCATGACAGAGAGAGGCAATCGGTTAGGGCGGCGAATGCTCCATGGTCCGGAGCGCTTATTCTGTATCCGCTAGCAGCGCACATTCCGCAAGTGGGAACGTAAACAGCCGCAAAAAAAACTGCCGCGACTGTCCAAGAAAGACTAGCCAACGGCTCAAACCCCGCGATGGTATGCGGTTGACGCGTCTACTGCAACGTGGGGTCATCGTCAACGGTGTCGAGCAACATGTCAAAAACCAGCAAATCGGGTTCGGCACACAAGCTCCACAAGACCGTTAATACCACTAATTTAGTCGTTGAAGTCGTGACTTCATCGACAGGCAAGGCCATCAGACGATCAATCACTAACTCACGACTCGCCGCATCAATTGCGCCTTCTTTCTCAAGAAAGTGCAATAAACCACGACATTCTGGCGATAAATGCGCCGATTCATCGGCATCGTAACAACGTAGGCCAGTTTGGGGTGCGAGCACATCCGCGTGGCGAGCACTAGATAAGCCTTGCAGCCACTCCAGTGCATCACGCACTTCATCCTCTTCAAAACCCGCCGCCGACAAGCGCTTCATCAGTGCATCAGGGGGCGGGCAAGCATCGAGGTCGCGATAAGCATCAACAAGATAGGCCAGGATATCAAACATGAAAACTTCAGACTCAGAGAGTGTTGCCGCCAGCACCGCGCAGCAACCAACAACAACTTAATAAAGGCGCTCATAACGCCCACCGGGCAAGGCAGCGACTTGGCCAGACAATTCCAGCGTCAGCAGCATCGCGCACAGAGAATCGAGCGTCAAGCCAGCCCGCTCAAGCAGCGTATCCATATCCGCTGGCCCTGCGGCGAGCGCACACAATACTGGACAATCGGTCTTGTCCTCTGAATGAATTTTAGCAGTCACCACAGGGGCAAGGGGCGGATTCTGCCAATTGAGGGCAAAAACGATGTCGTCAATGCACTCAATCAGTGCCGCCCCTTCGCGCAAGAGTTGATGGCACCCGCGTGCTTGCGGCAGATGAATTGATCCCGGTATCGCCATCACCTCTTTGTTCAACTCGCCCGCCAAGCGCGCCGTAATCAGCGACCCACTCGCCAGATTCGCCTCGACCACCAAACAGCCCAAAGCCAAGCCCGCAATCAAACGGTTGCGACGCGGAAAGTGATGCGCCAATGCGCCAGCACCCAATGGAAACTCGCTCACAATCAAGCCCTGCGCGGCGATGTCGTGCGCCAGCGCATGGTTTTTCGCGGGATAAATCCGGTCGATGCCGGTGCCGATCACCGCGATGGTCGAGGCCTCCGAACCCAACGCACCACGATGCGCCGCCGCATCAATGCCCGCGGCTAAACCGCTAATCACCGTTAAACCTTTTTCGGTCAAGGCCTGCGCAAATGATTCAGCATCACGCAGCCCCTGCGCCGTCGCATTCCGACTACCAACCACCGCACACATTGGCCGCGCCAACAAATCGGCCCGCCCCTTCAAAAACACCACCGGCGGCGCATCATGCATATTCAACCATGCCGCGGGATAGTCTTCGTCGGCCAAGGTCAGCACCCGATGCATAGGCGACTGCGCCAGCCATGACGCTACCCGCTCGCGGGCAACCAAGGTATCAGCCTCAAGAATCGCCGCCGCCAGCCGCGCGCCAATCACGGCCTGCAAAGCCGGAAAGTCTTGTTCCAACACCTGACTTGGCGATGAAAATGCGCGCAACAACTTGAAAAACCCGACCGCGCCCAAACCCGAAACATGAAATAAGTGCAGCCAATCATCGAGTGACGCGGCCAACACGCGTTGCATTTGCATGATGATCTCCCTTACTTGCCACGATTCATGCAGGGAGCTTTTCGCACAAATCCGGTAAGATTCAGTTAGACGCGTCGTTTTCTTTGCCTAGGCGCTGCCCATCAGGACAAACCGTAGAAAACGACAACACAGCAATGACTATATCATTTTCAAGATTTAAAACATGGCCCTGCTCTCGATTCTTCGCTACCCCGACCCCCGACTCCACACCGTGGCCAAGCCCGTCACTCAATTTGACGACGCCTTAGCCACTCTGATCCAAGACATGACCGACACCATGTATCAAGAACACGGTGTTGGACTTGCCGCGACCCAAGTCGACGTGCATCTGCAAGTGGTGGTGATTGACACCTCAGAAACCCACGACAGCCCGCAAGTCTTTATCAACCCCAAAATCACCGCCAAAAGCGGCAGCGCACTGGGAGAAGAAGGCTGCCTCTCGGTGCCGCACATCTATGAAAAAGTCGAGCGCGCCGAATTCGTCACCGTCGAAGCGCTTGATGCCCACGGCAAACCTTTTACCGTTGAAGCGGATGGCCTACTTGCCGTATGCCTGCAACACGAGCTTGACCACCTCGCAGGCAAAGTGTTTGTCGAGCGACTTTCTGCGCTCAAACAGAACCGCATCAAAACCAAGCTGAAAAAACGCGAACGCAATACGATGTAACGCCAAAACGTTATACAGTAACATCTCTCGCTCAAACGCCTGCCCCTTGTGGCAGGCGCTTTTCTGCCGACCTATCCGCTCACAAAGGATGCTCCATGCCCTCGACTCTCACGATTCTCCGCCCCGATGATTGGCATCTCCATCTACGCGATGGCGATGCGCTACGCGCGGTCTTACCCGACACCTGCCGCCAAATGGGGCGGGCGATGATTATGCCCAACCTCAAACCGCCCGTGACCACCGTCGAGCTGGCGGCCGCTTACCGCGAACGCATTTTGGCCGCGCGCCCAGAGGGTTCACAGTTTGAACCGCTGATGACGCTGTATCTCACCGACCAAACCTCCGCCGAGACCGTCCGCCAAGCCAAAGCCAGCGGCTTTGTACAAGGTTTTAAGCTCTATCCGGCCGGTGCGACCACCAATTCTGACGCCGGTGTCACCGCCCTTGATCACGCGATGCCGGCCCTTGAAGCAATGGCCGAATGCGGCATGCCGCTGCTGGTTCACGGCGAAGTCACCGACCCGAACATTGATGTGTTTGATCGCGAAGCCGTTTTTATTGAAAACGTCTTTTTGCCCCTGACCGCCCGCTTGCCGTCTTTGCGTGTTGTGTTCGAGCACATCACCACCCGTCAAGCCGCCGAGTTTGTCAGCCAAGCACCCGACAACATTGCCGCCACCGTCACCGCCCATCATCTGCTGATGAACCGCAATGCCCTGTTTACCGGCGGCTTGCGCCCGCATCATTACTGCCTGCCTGTGCTCAAGCGCGAAGAACATCGCCAAGCCTTGGTCAAAGCCGTCACCAGCGGTTCGTGGAAATTCTTCCTCGGCACCGACAGCGCCCCACATAGTCAACACGCCAAAGAAGCCGCGTGCGCCTGTGCAGGCATGTACACCGCCAACGCTGCGATTGAGCTGTATGCCGAAGCTTTCGACCAAGCCAACGCCCTCGACCAACTCGAAGCGTTCGCCAGCCGCAATGGCCCCGCGTTCTATGGTTTGCCGGTCAACACCGACACCCTGACCTTGGTGCGCGAAACGCAAACGCTACCAACCGCCTTGCCGTATCTGGACAACGATCCCTTGATCCCGCTCCGCGCAGGCGAAACGGTCAGCTGGACCCTTCGCGCCTAGTCGCTTTGACGACCCCAGCCCTGCTGGGGTTTTTCACATTGCGACACCTCAGACATTTGCCCCCGCAAGATCACGCATGGTATCAAGCAGGCGCGCTGCGTTTTCTTGCCAACGCACAATTGGTTTTTGACTGGAGTTGTCATGCACATTCGATCTCTTTCACTCGGACTTCTCGCGCTGCTATGCGCCTGCTCCGAACCACCTGCCACCGCCACAGCGCCGCCCAAAGGCCCGCCCGCGGTCGCGGTGACACTCGGCCAGATTGCCGAGCGTGAAATGGAATATCGACTGTCCGCCCTCGCCGAAGTCGAAGCCATCAACAGCCCGACCGTGAGCGCCGAAGTGGCAGGCAAAGTCCGCGCGATTGCCGTCGATGTCGGTCAAAAGGTCAAAGCAGGCCAAGTCTTGCTCCAGCTCGACCCCCAAGACCTCGACAACAGCCACCGCGCCAAAGCCAGCGAAGCAAGCCGCCTCGCCGCACTCGCCAATAACCAAGGGCAAGTGCTCAAACGCTACGAACAACTTAAAAGCGATGGCTTTGTCTCAGAAAGCTACATCGCCGACCAACGCGCCCAAGCCCACGCCCTACAACAACAATATCAATCCGCCCAAGCCCAAGCCGCTACCGCCGCACACGACCTCGCCCGCAGCCAAGTCCGCGCCCCGCAAGCCGGTACGATTGACGCCCGCTTGGTCAACGTTGGTGAATACGTCAGCGTTGGCAAAGCCCTGTTCCGCCTGAGCAGCAGCGGCCAGCAGCGGGTCAAAATGGCGCTCTCCGACCGCGAAAGCGCGCGCTTGCGTGCCGGACTCACGGTCCGACTCCATGACGACAGCGGCCACCAGCTCGAAACCACCCTGAGCGAAGTGCGCCCCGCCGTCGATAGCCAAAACCGCATGCTCGAAATGTTTGCCAATCTGCCCAGCAATCACCCGTGGAAAAGCGGCCAAGCCATCCAAGCCGAAGTCGTGCTCGAACGCAAAACCACCCGCGCCGTGCCGCAACTGGCGGTCATTCCCCGCGCGAGCGGCATGGTGATTTATCGCACCGAAAAAAATATCGCCCATGCCGAAACCGTCAAAACCGGCATTGAAAGCGATGGCTGGGTCGAGCTACTCGACGGCCCTGCCGTCGGCACCGCCATTGCCGTGGATGGCGCAGGTTTTCTCACCGATGGCGCAAAATTACGTCTGCCGAAACCGACCAAATCTGCACAGCCTGATGGCAAAGCGAGCGGAGCCGCCTCATGAAACTCGCAGATCTTTCGATTCGGCGGCACGTCCTCGCGGTGATGTTGTCGGCGCTGCTGATTTTGCTCGGCATCATTGCGTATCAACGGATTGGGGTTGATCGCTATCCGAATATTGAACAGCCGATTTTGTCGGTCTCGACCACGCTGACGGGGGCGACACCGGAGGTCATGGACGCCAGCGTCACCCAAGTGATTGAGGCGGCGGTGAACAGCGTACCGGGGATTGATCGGATTGAATCCAGCTCCTCGCCGGGGCGCTCGAACGTCAAAATCACCTTCAATCTCGATAAAAACGTCGACGTCGCGTTTAACGAAATTCAATCGAAAGTCAGCCAAGCGCAACGCCGCCTGCCGGATCAAGCCGATGCGCCGATTGTCGCCAAAACCGATGCCAA
>CAZWRK010000005.1:0-18562 GCA_964635875.1 uncultured Aquaspirillum sp. | reverse complement strand
ATCGTGCGGATTGCCAATACCAATACCGTCGCCATTGCCGATCAAGTGCTCAAACGGGTCGAACAACAAGTGCGCCCGAGCTTGCCGCCAGGGATTGAACTCACCGTGGTCTCGAATGATTCGGTATTTGTGCTGGATATGGTGTCGGCGCTGAAAGACCATCTGCTCGAAGGCACTTTGCTTGCAGCCTTAGTGGTGTGGCTGTTTTTGCGGCACGGACGCTCGACGATCATTGTCAGCTTGGCGATTCCGGTGTCGTTATTGGGCGCGATTGCGCTGATGTATTTCCTTGGCTACACCTTCAACACCATTACCTTACTGGCCTTGCTGCTGTTGATTGGGGTGGTGGTCGATGATGCGATTGTGGTGCTCGAAAACATCTACCGCAAACAAGAAGCAGGCGAACAAGACCCGATGAAAGCCGCCAGCGAAGGCACGCAAGAAGTGGTGTTTGCGATTATTGCCGCGACCTTGTCGCTGGTCGCGATTTTCTTGCCGGTGGTGTTTTTGTCGGGGCTGATTGGGCGGCTGTTTAATTCGTTTGCGATTGTGGTGTCGGTCGGGGTGCTGGTGTCGCTGTTTGTGTCGGTCACGCTGACGCCGATGCTGTGCAGTCGCTTTTTGCGGGTCGAGCATCAACACGGGCGACTGTACCGCTGGCTAGAAGCGCGTTTTCTGGCCTTGGAGCACGGCTATTCGCGCCTATTGTCTTGGACCTTGCAACGGCGTGGTTGGGTGCTGGGCGGCGCGCTGTTGATTGTGTTGAGCAGCGCGCTGCCGCTGACTCAGCTCAAAAGCGAATTCTTCCCTGATGAAGACGAGGGGCGCTTTATGATCAACCTCAAAACCCCCGTGGGTTCCAGCGTCTATTACACCGACAGCCAAACCCGCCTTGTCGAAGCCAAGGTGCTCAAACATCCCGAAATCGCCAATGTGCTGGCGATTATTGGCAGCTCCAACGCGGGTAGCGCCAACTCGACATTGATGATTGTGCGCCTCAAACCCCGCGCCGAACGCCAACGCAGCCAACAAGCGGTTTTAGCGGCGTTGCGTAAAGAACTCGGCGGGATTGCGGGGCTGCGCGCCAGCGCGTTCCCGTATCCACGACTGGGCGAAAGTCGCGGCGGCAAATTGCAATTTGCCATCACCGGCCCGAGCCTGCCGCAAATTGGGCAACTGGTTGGGCAACTGCAAAGCGAACTGGGTAGCCAAGCAGGGATTGGGCGCTTGGATGTCGATGTCGATTTGGCCTTGCCGCAGATGAGCTTTGATATTGACCGCGCAGCGCTGGCACGCAACGGCCTTTCGACCCGCGATGTCGCGGATGCACTGAATCTGATGGCAGCCGGTAGCAATATTGCGCGCTATAACGATCAAACCAGCGGCACCCGCTACGACATTCGGCTGAAAGGACGCGATCAAAGCTTGCAACGCGCCGAAGATTTGCAATCGTTTTATCTACGCAACAGCAGCGGGCAGATGGTGCGCTTGGATACCGTGGTCAACGTAAAACGCAGTCTCGGCCCGACTCAAATCGAACGCCAAAACTTGCAATATTCCGCGACGCTCAAAGGCTCGCCAACCATCCCGCTCGCGCAAGCAGTGAAGCTGATTAAAGCCGCAGAACAACGCTTGCCGCCCGGTTATCGCATCGAAATGCTCGGCGAAGCGCGTGAGCTGGAACGCGGCAATGGCCAGTTGGTGTTTGTGTTTGGGCTGGCGTCGTTGTTGTTATACATGGTGCTGGCGAGTCAATTTAACTCGTTTATGCAACCGGCGATCATCATGCTGGCCGAGCCGCTGGCCGTGGTCGGTGGCGTGTTTGCGCTCTGGGGGATGGGCCACAGTTTGAATGTGTATTCGGTGATCGGCCTGATTTTGCTGATTGGCTTGGTCGCCAAAAACTCGATTCTGCTGGTCGATGTCACCAATCAATTCCGGCAGCGCGGTTTGGCGGTCGATGCGGCGTTGACAGAGAGTTGTCCACAGCGGTTGCGGCCAGTGTTGATGACTTCGCTGACGGTGATTTTGGCGATGCTCCCCGCGGCCTTGGGCTTTGGCGCGGGTGCAGAAACCAATGCGCCGCTTGCAGTGGCGGTAATTGGCGGCATGCTCAGTTCAACCGCCTTAACCTTGCTGGTGATTCCGGCGGCGTATTCAGTGCTGGAAAACCGGCGGAAGCGCACGGCAGCATAAAAAAAACCGCCCTCGACAACGGGGGCGGTTTTTTGTGAACAAACGTGTCTTATGCCGACTTTTTCACCAGCGGCAGCCAACGGGTTTGACGCATGGCGCGCTTGATTCGGGTATACGCGCGGCGATCTTTCGCCGCCAGCCCACTGGCCATTTCCAGCGCACAAGGCAAAAGCTCGTCCTCGGTCACGGCTCGATCGACAATCCCCGCTGCAAAAGCTTCGTCGCCGCCGAGCGCCCGACCGGTCATCGCCATTTCCCAGCGCACTTTTTCGTTCGGCAGATTATTCAGACACTCGACCATCACCGGCGACAGGCTCAGTTTGAGGTCGATCTCGGGGAAGCACAAACGGCCGCGGTCAGCGCGCATCACCCGAAAATCACAGGCCGCCGCCATCAGCGCCCCACCCCCGTAAGCATGGCCATTAACCGCTGCGACGGTCGGCACATTCAGCCACGCCAAGCGTGCTAGCAAAGCATCCAAACGCGGCACAAAACTCGCAAACAGATAATCCATCCCTTTGCTACGAATAAAGTCGAGATTAATCCCGTTTGAGAAAAACTTAGGATCATCGCTGGCAATGACTAAGGCCAAATGCGGAGCGTGATCGGATTCAATCGTGTCAAGATGCGCATTCATTTCGTCCAGCATCTCGTCGTCGAGCGCATTGCCCACACCGCCATTGATCATGGTTAACAAATAAACCGATTCGCGTTTTTCGAGTGTGAAGTAACTCATCGTGCTCTCCTCTTGGTGTTTTTAAAAAAGCAGAAGGCGTGCCTGCTTTTGATTTATGGGTTCAGATCATGCCTCAAACGACTGTTTGAATTCAAGCCCATTCCGAAAATACCGCACAAAAAATTACCCAATTTAATATGCCTAACATCGAACAAAACCGATAGTCATACAAAGATCCTCAAGAGCGGCTCTGTTTTGCTATTTGTTGCAATTTATTCGTAAAATCAAACGTTTCTCTATTCTAAGACCCTATTTTTATGCCTGCAGACCTGCTTGCTGGACTCAATCCCGAACAACGAAGTGCGGTGACGCTCCCTTCTGGCTCCGCGCTGATTTTGGCGGGGGCAGGAAGCGGTAAAACACGGGTACTGACCACCCGCATTGCGTGGTTACTCTCTCATGGCCTCGCCAGCCCAAGCAGTATTTTGGCGGTGACCTTTACCAATAAAGCCGCCAAAGAAATGCAAGCGCGCCTCAGCGCCAGCGTTCCCATCTCGCCCCGACAAATGTGGATGGGCACATTTCATGGTCTTTGCCACCGTTTTTTGCGGATTCACGCACGCGATGTGGGCCTGCCCGAGAGCTTCCAAATTTTGGATATGCAAGATCAGCTCGCAGCGATTAAACGACTCCTTAAAACCCTCAAGCTCACCGACGATCGCTACCCGCCGCGCCAAGTTCAACAGTTCATCAATCGCCATAAAGATGCGGGAACCCGCGCCGAACAGCTATCGGGCATGACGCCTTTTGACCGGCAAATGATCGCCGTTTTTCAAGAATATGATGCGCAGTGTCGGCGTGAAGGCGTGGTCGATTTTGCCGAGCTTCTATTGCGCAGTGTTGAACTGCTCAGCGCCAATGCCGCACTGCGTGAACATTATCAAAACCGTTTTCAGCATCTTTTGGTAGACGAATTCCAAGATACCAACCGCCTGCAATATCAATGGTTGGCGCTGCTCTGTGGCCCACATAGCGCATTGTTTGCTGTCGGTGATGACGATCAATCGATTTATGCATTTCGCGGGGCGGAGGTCGGTAATATGCGCCGCCTCTTGCAAGATTATGGCGTTGAGGCCCCGATTCGGTTGGAGCGCAATTACCGTTCTAGCGGCACGATTTTGGATGCCGCCAATGCGCTGATTGCACACAATCAAGACCGGCTCGGTAAAAATTTATGGACAGATAGCGGCCAAGGTGCCCCCATTCAGGTTTATAACGCACTGACAGACCATGCCGAAGCCGCTTTTATGGTGGATGAAATCCGCGCGCTGGTTCGAGAAGGCCAGTCGCTGTCAGATTGCGCGATTTTGTACCGCTCCAACGCCCAATCACGGCTGATTGAACATGCCTTGTTTCAGGCCGGGATTCCATATCGCGTGTGGGGCGGGTTACGCTTTTTCGAGCGTCAAGAAATTAAACATGCACTGGCTTATTTGCGCTTAGTTGCCAACCCCGACGACGATAATGCGTTTTTGCGGGTCGTCAATGTGCCCGCACGCGGGATCGGCGCACGGACAATCGACACCCTCAGCGAAAAAGCGCGCCATAGCGGCTGCAGCCTTTGGCAGGCAGCCTGCGCTGGTGGATCAGGTCGAAGTGCGGCCAGCGTCGGCCGTTTTGTGTTATTGATTGAGGCATTACGCGCCCAAGCGCACCAACTGCCCTTTGTCGAACTCATTAGCCACGTCTTAGATGCCTCAGGCCTGCGTGCCATGTACGAAGCAGAAAAAGAAGGCGGAGAGCGGCTCGAAAACTTGGATGAGCTGATCAATGCAGCGGTCGGGTTTGAAGTTGAAATGCCAGATCAACCGCTTGAAGCATTCTTGGCCCATGCCGCACTTGAAGCCGGTGACCATCAGGCCAATGCGGGCGATAACGCGCTCCAGATGATGACGATTCACGCCGCAAAGGGCTTGGAATTTCACAATGTGTTTATTGGCGGACTTGAAGAAGGGCTGTGTCCACACGAAAATGCGTTAAACGAGAAAAATGGCATCGAAGAAGAACGACGTTTGATGTATGTCGCCATGACACGCGCGCGACAACGTTTATATTTAAGCCATGCACAAAGCCGCTTATTACACGGCCAAACTCGCTACCCCTTGCGCTCGCGTTTTATCGAGGAAATGCCGAGCGGCTTGTTAAAACTGATCGGCACACCGCCACAAAGCAACAAAATAGGCTATAGCATCAATCCGTTCCAACCACGCAAAACGGCCTTATTTGATGGTTGGTTTTTAGGTCAAGATGTAGAGCACCCCCGATTTGGGCGCGGCGTGATTGTCGACGCTGAGTCGGGATCAGAAGCCCGGCTTCAAATCAATTTTCATGAACATGGGTTGAAATGGCTCGACTTACGCTACGCCAAACTCAACCCTTGTTGATCAGTTCTGCTATACCAGCAAAGCCACGTACGACTTCTATGAGCACGACATGAACCCAACACCCGCCTTCAAGAATGTTCAAAAACTTCGTCTAGAAGACAAAAATCCATTTGAATCTAAGCTGTTTCTCATTATTGACAGCGTGCCCGAAATGCAAAGGGCGATGTCGATGACGCTCTCTAGCGTCGGCGCAAACAAAGTCGAATACGCCACCCGCGCGACCGAAGCCATGACCAAACTCAGTCGCTTCGATGTGGATGTGGTGATGTGTGACTACGACCTCGGCAATGGTTACGACGGTTTGCATCTTCTGGAAGAAATCAAAGAGCGCAATCTGATCAAGCAATCCTGCGTCTTTATGATTGTGACCTCAGAGCGCCGCGCACAACGCGTTATTGGTGCCGCCGAGCTGGCACCCGATGCCTATCTGCTCAAGCCCTTTACCGGCGAGCAGCTGCTGCAACGCCTCGAACGGGCGGTCAAACGCAAAGATGTGATGAAAAGCGTCGACAATTTCATCATGCATCACGAATATCTCTCTGCGATTGCTGAGTGCGATAAACGCATTAGCAATAAGGACGAGTACATCGTTGACTTCCTACGCTTAAAAGGCAGCTTGGCACTGAAAATTGGCGATCACCTTGCCGCCAAGACCGTCTACGAGCAAATCATGGCGATTAAGCCACTCGGCTGGGCCAAAATGGGACTGGCCAAGGCATTGACCCTCAATAAGCAATTCGACGAAGCCAAAGCACATTTCCAAGAAATTTTGGACGAGAACGATCACATCATGGAAGCCTATGATTGGCTGTCCAGAATTCAAACCGCTCAAGGCGCGATTGCCAATGCGCAAGAAACCGTTCAAAAAGCAGTCCATTTATCGCCGGTTGTGCTCAAGCGCCAAAAAGCCTTAGGCGAAGCCGCGACGCTCAATGGAGATTTCAACGTTGCGGCGGAAGCCCTGCAAAAAACCATCGACATTGCAAAATACTCGACCTATCGCTGCGTGGAAGATTACGCCAACTTAGCGCGCGTACAGCGACTCAAGGGCGATCTCAATGCTGCAACTCAAACCGCCATGCAAGTTCGGCGCGAATTCAAAGGCGATCCCGTGGCGAGCTGGGTCGCCACGCTGATGGACAGCCAAGTGCAAAGTGACCTCGGCCAACCGATGCGCGCACGCGAATTGCTTGATCAGGCCATTATGCAGTTCAAAGATTTTGGCGCACTGCTCACCCAAGACGCCCAACTTGAGCTTGCGCACGCCTGCTACCAACAAGGTCGCGATGAAGTGGGCAAGCAAGTGATGGAAACGCTGGTGCGTAACAATCACGACAACGAGGCCGTGCTGAAAAAAATCGCCAATGTGTTCGCGCTTGAACACCGCGAGGACATCGGCCAAAGCCTCATCAGCGAAAACGTGCAAAGCGTGGTTGACCTCAACAACAACGGGGTGCGTCTGGCGCAAGCGGGTCGCTTGGATGATGCGGTCGGGATCTTTATGAAGGCGGTTGAAGAGCTGCCCAATAATCAACAGGTGATGCTGAACGCGGTCAATGCGATCTTGGGGTATATCCACAAAAAAGGCTGGCATGAAAGCTATATCGCGCAAGCCCAGACCTACTTGGAAAAAGTCCGCAGAATGGATCCCACCAGCGTGAAGTTCCAAAAGCTACTGCAGGCCTACCGCACACTCGTTCAAAAGAATGGCAAAACCGAATGGATGCTCTGATTGCCGTACAATAGCAAGCTTATCGACAAGGAGAACTACACGATGGCAATGTATGAATCTGAATTTACTGGCTTTATGCAAGAGTTTCTGAGCAAAAACCCGAAAGTGGTCGAAGAACAAAAACAGCTTCGCCTGACATGGTGGGAAAAAGATGTGAACTTGGATGACCAACGTCGCTGGAAAGAATCCGCCGTTCGCCAAAAACCTTATCCTTACCAAACAAACTAAATTGCCCCACAGCCCGGCCCATCGGCCGGGTTTATTACTTCTAGACTTCGCTCAACCGATACCCGAACAATGACGCAACACGCTCTCTCCCTAACGCCCGAACTTGCAGACTACCTTCGCCAAATTAGCCTACGCGAAAGCCCCGCCCAACTCGCCCTCCGTACGCGCATGGACGGACATCGGCTCGCCAAAATGCAAAGCTCGCCAGAACAAGCCCAATTTCTCGCGCTGCTCGCACGTCTCATGGGCGTCAAACGTTATTTAGAAATTGGGGTTTTTACCGGCTATAGCACGCTCAGTGTCGCGCAAGCGCTTCCACCGGATGGCGAGATTATTGGCTGTGAAATCAATCCACAGTTTGTCGATTTGGCCCGAGAACATTGGCGCATGGCGGGCGTCGATGAGCGCATTAGCCTGCGGATTGGGCCTGCGCTTGAGAGCCTTGCCCAGCTCGTTGCCGAAGGCCGTACTGAGCAATTTGACATGGCTTTTATTGATGCCGATAAAGCGCGCACACCTGATTATTTCGAATACTGCATGCAATTAGTCCGGCCGGGCGGGCTGATTCTGATTGATAACGTTTTCTTGGGCGGGCGGGTGCTCAATCCAAATACCGACAACCTGCCGCCGAGCGTTGCCATCATGACCGCGTTCAACCGCCAGCTGCTGAGCGACACGCGAATTAGCTTATCCGTGCTGCCTTACGGCGATGGACTGACCTTGGCTTTGCGCCATGCGGCCGCGTGATCGCTTCGTAAAAGAATAAATCACGTCAGAAAACAGGCAACGAGGGCAATCCACATTTTCACTTACGAAAATGCGCCCTAACGGTCACTTTCGGCCCGACGTGGTTTGCACCAAGCGGCTTTTTCATGCTAAAACCGGTTCATTCCAGACTATCCAGCTGTATTCGAAAATGAGCCGCCTACCCCGTCATGAAGAAATTCTGAAACTGGTGCGCGCCAACGGATTTATGCCAATTGAAGAATTGGCGCGCCGTTTGGACGTGACACCGCAAACGATTCGCCGCGATATCAACCAGCTTTCCGAAGAAAACTTGGTCCGCCGCTTTCACGGGGGCGCCGCATTAGGCTCCAGTGTAGAAAACGAAGAATACGCCACCCGTAAGATCAAAAACCAAAGCGAAAAAAGCCGCATTGCCGAGCTCATTGCCGAACATATTCCCGACGAAGCCTCGTTGTTTATGAACATTGGCACGACAATTGAAGCGGTCGCACGGGCGCTGATTGTCAAACATCAGCACCTGCGAATTATCACCAACAATATTCATGTCGCGTCGATCATCACCCGCCGCCCCGACTTCGAGGTGATTATTACCGGCGGCGTGGTTCGGCCTAAAGATGGCGGTATTACCGGCGTGGCAACGCTTGATATGATCGAGCAGTTCAAAGTCGATTACGCGATCATTGGCGCGTCCGGTATTGATAGTGATGGCACCTTGCTCGACTACGATTACCGCGAAGTGCGCGCGGCCAAAGCAATGATGCAAAACGCGCGGCAACGGTTCTTAGTCGCGGATTCGAGCAAGTTTGGCCGCAATGCCATGATGAAGCTGTGTCATGTCAGCGAGCTGAATGCCATCTTCACCGACGACGCCCCGCCCCCCGAGCTGATCCCGATCTTGAACGAGCACAATGTGCGCTTTCATATCCCGCGCCACAGCTGATGGCTAACGCAGGGCGACGATTTATTCCTCGTCCTGCGGTAAAGCCCCATCGGCGGCGGCCTCTGTGTTGATTGCTTGAACCGCCGCCTGCTCAGAATGCGCCTGCCGCGCCCGCGCAAGCGAGTGCTCTGCACGTCCTAGCCAATCCTCGGTACTTTCCCCGCGCCGCCACGCCGCATAGCCAATCGTCCAATCCAAATAAAACAATTCACTCCCACCCGCACGATGTGCAATGCGGGCAAAAGCTTCACGCAGCTCGTGCATGACCAACATGCTTTCGCTTAAAGTTTCACCAGAAAGCGCCAAGGCAAAACGCCGCCCGCCGACCCGTGCAAGCAAATCAGGACGACGCAAGTGCGCCTGCAAAAAGCGCGAATTTGCCTGTAATGCACGATCGCCACAGGCATAACCATAGGTTTGATTAATCTCGCGGAGGCGGTCTAGTTCGACAATAACCAAAGTCAGCGCGGCATCTTCTCGCGCCGCCCAAATACCTTCTGACTCCAACGCCACCCGAAATGCGCTGTAATCGCCCAAACCGGTCAGAGGATCGGTGGCGTGTAGTTGGCGTTGCTGACGATAACGCGCCGCCCGCGCCCGAACGGCGGCCAATAGCGCCCGCGGTGCCAAGGGCTTGAGCAATGCGCCGTCAATGGCCTGTGCGCCGCCCTCACCAATCGAAATGACCTGATTTCGATCTGACGACAACAATAAAATCGGCAAGGCGCTCAAACTAGAGTTAAAGCGCACAATCCGCGCCAATTCGGGACCATCACACGCCTCTAGCACTGCATCGATCAAAATGACATCGGGCTTCATGGCAATGGCCGTATCGATCAGCAAAGCCGCATCGGTGATATGGCGTACCACCATGCCCGCTTGATCCAATACCGACACAATACCCTCCGCAACGCGGCCTGCTTTTTCAACCAAAATCACCCGCGGCGAAAACACTTCGCCACGCCCTCCATGCGCACTTAAAGCATCAACCAAGTCGGCAATATCCACTGGCCAGCTTAAACATGCCCGCGCGCCAATGCGCACGGCAGACAACATCGGGGCAAACCGCAAAGAAGGCGTCATCAAAACCAAAGGAAGCTTCGAGAACTGCTGCTGAATCAGGCCTTTTAAGGCTGATAGCACAGGTAGATCGACAGCATCGAAGCGGGCCTGAACAACGATCGCGTCGATCGATTCGGAGGCGGCAGCGAGTTCATGCAAATTCGCAAACACTTTAACCTCAAATCCAAACCACACTAATTGCGCCGCCAAAGGATTTAAATCCACCCCCGCAAGCGACAATAAGGCCAAGCAGGTTCGCGCAGGATGGGCAAAGCTGGTTTGGCTCACGCTTGGCGCGAGCTGCTGCGGGTGATGCACCAAAGCATCGGCCATCGCCTCACGCAGGGCGGCAATGTGGGCAGCGAGTGTGGAGGTAAAGCGCGCGTGCTCTGGTTCATCCTCTCGCGAGGATCGGTGTAAAAAATGCGCCAAATGTCGCGCCTCATCCGCCACTGCGGGATTGTGTTCTTTTTCGGCAAGGCATTTAATCGCCAACGCTAAATACTCGGCATGACTTGCGGCATTGGCTTGCCAGCTTAATGCCAAGTGCGCACAAGCGGCATCCAACTCGGTCAGGGGACGGGCATAGATCGGGCGGACAGTGTGCGGCATGACAGCTCCTTGGTTCTGGCGGGAGAGGACTGGGGTTTAACTGATATAATCGGCCGCAAACAGACAAACCGAAGCTCAGGACAATGAACGTATTTTACGAGGAAGACGGCAGTTTCAAAGTAGGCGGCGTATTGTCCTCTACTGAGGCAAGCTTTCAAGTGGAAGCGCCGCACGGCAAACGCAGCAAAATTAAGTCGAATCATGTTCTGCTGAAATTCGAATCCTCACTCGCCGAATTCTTGCCGACAGCAGAACGCATGGCGGCAGAACTTGAAGCAGAATTTCTGTGGTCTTGCTGCGGTACAGATGAGTTTGGCTTTCAGAGCTTAGCGGAAGATTACTACGGCCATACCCCGAACACGCTTGAAGCGGCGGCGATTGCCATCGCCTTGCATAGCGCACCCATGTATTTTTACCGCAAGGGGCGGGGCTGCTACAAAGCCGCTCCCGAAGAATCGCTCAAAGCAGCGCTGGCCGGACTCGAACGAAAAAAACGCGAACAGGCGCAAATTGAGGCGTGGGCGCAAGAGCTTCGCGACGGCGTATTACCCGCGGCATGGTCGGGTTATTTGATGACGCTTCTGCATCGCCCCGACAAGTCCTCGCTCGAATATAAAGCGCTGGAGATGGTCTGCCGCGAGAAAAATCTCTCGCCGCTCAAGCTTGCGGCTGAACGCGGTGGGATTCCTTCAGTGCCTGAATATCTCCTCGCAGGCTTCTTGTTGGAACACTTCCCCAAAGGTCGTGGCTTCCCGAATGCGGCGCCTGCGCTGGCGGTAGAAGCGTTGCCGGAAGCAGGGGTTCATGCGTTCTCGATTGATGATGCGGCGACAACAGAAATTGACGATGCCTTCTCGCTGGTGAAACTCGACAATGGCAACTGGCGCGTCGGAACGCATATTGCCGCGCCGACTTTGGGTATTGCACCGGGCTCGGATTTAGACAAAATTGTCCTGAGTCGACTTTCGACGGTGTATTTCCCCGGCGACAAGATCACGATGTTGCCTGACCATGTAGTCGAGCAATTTACCCTGAAAGAAGGGCAACATTGTCCTGCGTTGAGCCTATATATCGAGGTCACGCCCGAATTTGAAATTCTGCATCACGAGTCCAAGATCGAGCAGGTGTTCTTGGCCGCCAACTTGCGCCACGACTCGCTAGAGCCGCTCTTTAACGAAGAGACGTTGGCAAATGATCCAGGCGTGGACTATCCGTACAAAGCGGAGTTGCGCTATTTGTGGGAGCTGGCCTGCCAGCTTGAAATTCGCCGCGGCAAGTTTGACCCGACACGCCCGCCGCAAGTGGATTACAACTTTGCGATCGAAGACGGTCGGGTGATTTTGACGCAGCGCAAACGCGGCTCGCCCATGGATAAGCTGGTCTCAGAGTTGATGATTCTGGTGAATAGCACATGGGGCGGGGATTTGGCTGCGGCGGAAATTCCGGCGATCTATCGCGCGCAAAGCAGTGGCAAAGTCCGCATGACGACCTCTCCACAGCCGCATGTGGGTTTGGGCGTCGATCAATACGCGTGGTCAAGCTCTCCGCTACGCCGCGCGGTCGACTTTGTAAATCAACGTCAGTTGGTGGCGATGATCCGCGATGAGGCCCCACTGTACCCGAAAGGCGATGCGAATTTATTCGCGATCTTGCGCGACTTTGAGGGGGCCTATACCGCTTATAACCAGTTCCAAGATCAGATGGAGCGCTTCTGGTGCTTGCGCTGGTTTAGCCAAGAGCAGGTGTCCGAAATCGGCGCGAGCTATATCAAAGAGGATTTGGTTCGACTGGAGGGCATGCCGATGGTGACGCGTGTAGCCGGCTTGCCAGAGCTGAATATGCGTGATCGGATTCGTTTGCAAGTCGTACGCATTGATGAGCTGATGCTGGAAGTGGAGTTCCGCTATCTAAGCACGGTGGAAACAACAGTCAGTACGGTAGTGGAATAAACCCAACTGCACGTATCAAGCCGGACAGATTATGTCCGGCTTTTTTATTGGGTAGGCCAAAATAGAAGGAGCCGCTGAATAAATCGCGGCTCCGTGGGGTGGTACAGACACTCGGTAAACGTTACGACAACATCACTACATAACAAAGATCAATACAGCAAGTTTCGAAAGAAAACACCTTCAACAAACTACGACTTCAAAGAAAGACTGCAATCAAAAACCCAGAAAAACACCAACTGCATTTGCTTCAAAGAACCGCTTGCTACAATCGAAAAACACTGCAAAAAATTACCGGTTATTCACCGCCGGAAACTTCCCGGCCCCACACTATGTTCACCCGGAGGCGGCAAGATGTCGCTGGTAGGGCGGTCAGGTCTGGCAGGGACCTGTTCAACACCGCCTTCTCACTTCGGGCTGCTTCAGGGATTCGCTCCCTGACTTATTTGTAAACCGCTCTCAGACCTTATGCAAGAAAAAATTTCAATTTTTTTCATTATTTTTTCATGCACCTGAGATCAACGCTTACAAAGACCCATATGAGTGCAATCCAGACAAGAACATATTGACACCCAAGAACGCAAACGCGGTCACAAAGAGGCCAATCACCGCCCACCATGCCAGAATCGGGCCGCGCCACCCCTTGACCAAACGAACATGCAACCACGCGGCGTAATTCAGCCACACAATCAATGCCCACGTTTCTTTCGGATCCCAAGACCAATAACCACCCCACGCATCCGCCGCCCACATCGCGCCCAAAATTGTCGCAATCGTAAAGAACAAGAAACCGACGGCAATGGCACGATACATCACCTCATCCAGTAGTTCTGGGCGCGGCAAACGTCCCGCCAAAATTCCACGCGCTGAAAGAATTTGCGCGACGCCCAGCATGGCCGACATGGCAAATGCCCCATAACCAATAAAATTGGCCGGAACGTGAATCTTCATCCACCACGACTGCAACGCTGGAATCAGCGGCTGAATCTCGTGCGCCTGCCGAGAAAAGGCGTACCACAGCAAAAACCCCACCGCCGCAGAAATCACCAACAGCACAAAAGCGCCCATTTGCCGATTACGAAAACGGTTTTCGTAATACAAATACATCAGCGCTGTAATCAACGAGAACAGCACAAATACTTCATACAGATTCGACACCGGAATATGGCCGACATCCGCGCCCAGCAAATAGCTTTCTTCCCAGCGCACAAACAAGCCCGCCAAGCCCATGACTGCAGCGGCCCACGTTAAACCACTGCCCACCTGAGCCAGAAAAGCCGAGCGCCGCCACAACGACAGCCAATACACCGCCGTCGCCAAGAAGAAGAACGTACACATCCACATAATCGCCGACTGCGACGACAGCACATAGCGCAAGAAAAATGCCGTTTGGCCGCGAGCGATGTCGCCCTGATAGCTCGCAATCCCCAGCAGCGCCACGCCACCCGCGAGCGGAAAAAACCACTGCCACGATTTCCAGAACCAACCTAAGGCCACCAGCCCCAGCGCAGTACCCGCCAAAATCGCATGCTCATAGCCATCCATCGCCGCGCCATATTGACGCACCGCGACGCCTGCCGACAGCATGATTACAAAAGCATATAAAAAATCAGCGATTTTTAAACTTTGGAAAAAGCCGCGCTCATCATCCACGGCCGAATAACTCAGTTCCATCATTTACCTCGGTTCAAGTCAGAAATTCTCTCGGTATGGCGGGCAAAATCGCGCGCCAACTCTGGATTCTTACGATTACTCGCCATCGCAATTCGTACCCGCCCAGATTTAATCAACACCCACACCCGCAGCTCACGAATATAGAACATGCACAAAATCCCCAGCACTAAGAGCACCGAGCCTAAGTACACAATCGACTTGCCAGGAGAGCGCGTAATCTGCAAACCACTGGCTTGCACTTGATCAAATCCAGACATTTTCAATAACACGGGAGAACCCAAATCGGGCACCACACTCGCAGCAACAAGCGAATCCAGCAAAAAGCGATAATTGGCTTCGTTGAATGCAAACGGCGCCAAACCCGCGCGTTTTTGCGCCACGTTCATCGCATCAATCACTGCGCCCTGCAAAATTTTGATGTACGTTTGCGCCACTGCCTGACGCTTATCCTCAGGCACTTTGTCATCTAAAAATTGCTCCAAAGCCGCAAAACCACCCTCAGAAAAACGCTGTAACACCCAACGCACACTGTCCTGAAACTGCTGCCGCATCGCGCTGCTAATCGCCTCTTGAGACAATGCACGGTCCGCCGTCACGCGAGCAATTTCCTCAAATGACGATGGATCTTTCAGTACCGTATACAAGCGCATGAAGGTATCCAACTTCATGTCGCTATCGAGCGGAAAACGCAAATAAGAGAACGGCTCACCGACTTCCTTACGGACACCGCTGACCAAATACGGTCGGCCTTCCAAGGTAATCGGTGACATATACGTGTGATATTCCCGCGCCTGACCTTGCGCATCACGCAGTTTAAACGTCACGCTCGGTCCAACATTCGACAACGTTTTTTCATGTTTAACGCTTTGCGCTTGAGAAAGCGATTGCGCAAAGGTCTTATTGACAGCCACGGTGGAATTCGCTGCCATATCCTGCACGTTAAAAACTTTTAATTCGCCCATCTCTAGCACATAGGACTGGCCATTTGCAGTGAGCGGTTGGCTATTCATTGAGCGGGCTTGCAAAGTCGCCGGACGCGACTGCTGCGGCATTTCTAAATTCCATGCTTCAAACTGCACCGGCGAGCCACCATCACCAAAGCTCGACTGATAAATCGAAATCCCATCGACATCCAGCGGATGATTGACCTTCACCGTGGCCTCGCGGGTTTTGCCAGTTTTTTTATCGGTAATCACGACATCACTGGCAAAAAGCTTGGGCATCCCCGTCGAGTAGAAATCAACATGGAATTTTTTCAGGGTGACAATAAATGGCAGCTCTTGAACCAAATAGCCCTGACCTGCATTGATAAAGACAACGTCCGCGCTGCTATTTTCGGCAATCGTCACATTGCCTCGGAACGAAATATTGCTGGTTGATAAGCGGCTTTGCGGTGGAATCTGGCTTTGTGGTAACTCACGGGTCTCAGGGACAATTTGTCCAAACAACTCGCCGAGCTTCAACGGTAAATTGCCATCCAGCAAGCCGCCCAAGCAAATCACCACCATCGCAATATGTGCGAAAAAATAGCCCAGTTTATTCCCCACACCCCGCTTGGCGGCCACAAGGATCGCCCCATCACGCTCTTGGGTTTTGACGGCAAAGCCGGATTGCTTGAGATAGCGTATGCATGCATCAGGGTCAACATCAGCGGCCACTTCTTGGCTGTGGCTCATCGCAGCCAATGAAGACTCGCTCGCCTTCTCTCGATACCCTTTCATTTCACGTAAGAAGCCAGGGGTATTACGCCAGATACACAGACTGGTCGATAAGACCAAAAAACCTAGAATGAGGAGAAACCATGCAGAATGGTAAACATCAAATAGGCCCAGCATTTCAAAGAAAGCAAACCAAAACGGGCCAAATTCGATAATGTAATTCGGGTAAGGCTGGTTTTGCTGCAAGACCGTCCCGATTACCGAAGCAATCGCTAAAACGGTCAAAAGCGAAATGGCAAAACGCATGGAACTCAGCAGTTCATACAGTCTTGGCCAAAATGCACTACGGGAAGGTGTTTGCATGATCAGAACAAAGAAAAAAAGGGAGCTGCGCCACGATGGACACAACACTCCCTTCTAATTAAAGCCTACGGCTTAAATTGCGCTTAACGCAGGCCGGAAATATAGTTCGCAACGGCCTTGATGTCCGATTCAGACATCCGCGAAGCGATATCGGTCATAATAGCGTTGTTGGCACGATCCCCTTTTTTGAAAGCCAACATTTGTGCTTCGATGTAGCCCGCGTGTTGAGCCCCTAAACGAGGATACTGACCCGGAATACCGGCACCTGTCGGGCCATGGCAAGCCATACAGGCCGGCACTTTTGCTTCAACCAAACCTCCGCGGTAGATTTTGCCGCCAGCAGTCTGTAATTTAGGATCGGCAGCATCGCGCGGCTTAACTTTTTGCTCGCTAAAATATGCAGCCACATTGTGCATATCGTCGTCGGACAAAGTCGAAGCCATTCCCAACATAATCGCATTGTTGCGCTTGCCGGCTTTAAACTCGGTCAATTGCTTGTAGATGTATTCAGGGTGTTGTCCAGCCAAAACAGGGTTGGCAGCGGCAACACTATTACCGTCCACACCGTGACATGCCGCGCAGACTTGCTCGACAATCGGCTTTGCTCGAGCCGGGTCTGCCTTCTTGACTTCTGGTTGATTAGCGAAGGCGGTACCGGCGGCCACTAGCCCGGCCATTGCCAACAGCGTGTTAAGTCTCATGGTCGCTCCTTGATGTTTTAGCGTAAATCCGTGGCAGATTGATGATATTTTCAAACCGACTATTCTATACCAACTGATTTAAGCCTTACTACTATGCCACTCTTTCAAAACGCCCGTTTCACCACCACAGTTAACCACTTAAGTGACCTCCCACCCACCGTGGCAGAAATCGCTTTCGTAGGTCGTTCAAATGCCGGAAAATCCAGTGCAATCAACACATTATGCAACCAAACACGGCTTGCTTATGTCTCAAAAACACCAGGTAGAACCCAGCATATTAACTTTTTCGAACTCGATGGCAATAAAGATCATTTTATGGTCGATTTACCGGGCTATGGCTACGCTCAAGTCCCCGAAGCGATCCGCGCCCACTGGGTTGGCCTGCTCGGGCGCTACCTCGAAACCCGTCGCAGCCTGATCGGACTCCTGATGATCATGGACATTCGGCACCCGCTGAAAGACCTTGATTTACAAATGCTCGACTTTTTCCTGCCGACTGGCCGTCCTGTGCACATCCTGCTCTCCAAAGCCGACAAGCTTAGCCGCCAAGAGCAAACCAAGACCCTCGCCGCAGTCAAAAAAGCCCTTGCAGACTATCCCTCCTGCGTCACGGTCCAACTTTTTTCGAGCCTCAAGAAACAAGGAGGCAAAGAAGTTGAAGAAGTCGTTGGACAATGGTTTGAGCAGCTCGCACTTGATGCGGCATCGGATGCTCAAGATCCCCACGACGCGCCACTCGACGATACATCTGATCACGAACACCCTTAACCCATTAAACATGCACGACACCCGAATGGCGCGTCTAGCCCATTCGGGTGTTTTTGTGTCAGAACCATGAAACTTGCAGAAATCCACACGCAAAATTTCCTGTATCACGACTTGCACCGCTATCATGTAAGCCATGATGAACGAAAGTCTGCAGACCGCCGTGACCAAGCTAGCCCCTGACCAATTACTGACCCGTTTGCGGGACATCGCCCCGCCTTCTTCCAGCCAAGCCTTGACTGTCGCACTCGACGTTGCAGGCGGATACTACAAAGAAGGCTTATTGAACTGGCTCAAAAACGCTAAATTCGTTTTTGAACCCAGCACGTCGCCCATTAGCCAAGACAAAGCACGGGCCGAGATGCAAAAAGCATTGGCCAAAATGCAAGAAAGCTTGCGCCTCATGGCCGCTGCAGATACCCACACCGCAGGGCAATCTGGCCTGTGGCAGCTCTGCGAAGCCGCACTCGATGGCTTTGACCAAACAGCGACCGCCGAAAACTACCAATTTTTGCCCGCAAAAATTTCACGGCACCTCAAAAAGCGGATAGAAACCGACGCGTTACCTGAAGATTTAAGCACCGAACTCTGGGCACACATTGAAGCACGAGGCACGCCGACCCCGCTTCAAACAAAGCTGCTCGGCACCACGCTAACGCCAGCGCAAACAACGCCGCCCCTATTAGACATCCCTGTGCTGGATGAACCCATTTCCGCGCCTGAACCTGCGTTGCCGGAACACAGTACGCGAGCCGAAGCACTCCCTGATTTCGAACTGCCACCCGCAATCGAACCAGCCCTCGAATTACCCGACTTCG
>CAZWRK010000004.1:9128-77488 GCA_964635875.1 uncultured Aquaspirillum sp. | reverse complement strand
TCGGAAGAAGCGTCACTCTGAGGCGCCAAAAGCAGCTCGATTTGAGCATTTTCCCTATCCACTCGTACGACTTTAACTGCTAGAACATCTCCTAGTCGGTGCACGACACCTGTTTTTTCTGCAATCAAACTATGGCTGGATCCATCATATCGAAAGTAATCCTTACCCAAGTCCGCAATATGAAGCAACCCCTCAATCTGAACACCGTCCAACAGCACGAACACGCCAAAAGATGTAATAGCGTTTATTTTTCCAGCAAAAGTATGGCCTAAATATTGTTCCATAAATACGCACTTTAGCCACGACTCAACATCGCGAGAAGCCTCATCCGCCCGGCGCTCTGTCATTGAACAATGAAGTCCCAACTGCTCCCAACTGGTCTCAGGAGTATACAAACGCCCTTTCAAAATCGACTTAATCGCCCGGTGCGTTAATAAATCAGGATAACGCCGAATAGGAGAGGTAAAGTGGGTGTAAGCCTCATATGCCAAACCAAAATGACCTTGGTTGCTTGCACTATATACAGCCTGCTGCATTGATCGAAGCAACATTAAGTGGATAATGCTTTCATCTGCCCGCCCTTTCAGCGCATCTAGCAGCACACCGTAGTCCTGAGGTGTTGGCTTATCTCCCCCACTTAAGCACAAACCAACCGCAGCAAGGTAGTTTCGTAAGGACTTAAGCTTCTCAGCAGACGGCCCTTCATGCACTCGAAACAAGCCCACGGCCTTTTTTTCTTTTAAGAGAAAATCTGCCGCACAAACATTAGCGGCCAACATGCATTCTTCAATCAAACGATGAGCATCGTTCCGCTCAACTGGCACAATTTTCTCAATTCGACCCTGAGGGTTGAACACCATACGAGTCTCATGAGATATAAATTCAATCGCACCTCGTAGCGATCTTTGGGCGAAAAGCACCTGAAAAACAGCATAAAGACTGTGAATATGTGGCATCAACTCACTTTGAACAGCCGCATCATCTCCAGCCAATGCAGACGACACTTCCGTATAAGTTAAACGTGCCTTTGAGCAAATTACAGCCGGATAAAATTTATAATCTTTCACGCGTCCTTTTGCGCTGACTCGCATTTCACACACTAAGCTGAGACGATCAACATTTGGCATCAGCGAGCACAGCCCATTTGACAAAGTCTCTGGCAACATAGGAATGACTCGACGTGGAAAGTAAACAGACGTCCCACGCAAGAGCGCCTCTCCATCTAAAGCAGTCCGCGGCTTGACGTAAGCGCTAACATCTGCAATCGCCACCATGAGCCGCCATCCACGCCCTTTTTTTTCTGCAAAAACAGCATCATCAAAATCTTTTGCACTTTCGCCATCTATCGTGACAAAGGGAATTGAACGTAGATCTTTTCGCTTCCCCAAAATCTTTTTCGATATCTTTGAAGGACACGCAGCCGCCTCTGCCAATGCCTGCTCAGAAAACACGGAGGGCAAATCATGCTTACGCAACGCAATTTCTATTTCTATACCGGCATCACTCTCATACCCAACCAGCTCAACAACACGACAAGTGGGCAACGTATGGCCATTAGGCTGGGTAACGATTTCGACAACGACAACGGCGCCCTCCTCAGGAGAAACAGCCGAAGCAACCAAATCCACAGCAAACACTTGTGTTAGCCGCTTATCCTCAGGTGTAAACAACCATCCCCCATCGTTGTAATGCGCTCGACCAACGACCCGAAAATGCGCTCTTTTTAGCACTTTTGTAATTCGCCCCTCACGACGCCCCCTGCGATCAGTACCAACATCCCTAACAATCACTTGGTCGCCATGTAACACCTTTTTCATTTCCCGCTCACCCAAAAAGATATCCGCTGTTCCATCCTGCAAGCGAACAAAGCCAAAACCATCCCGATGAGCTAATATTTTCCCTTCAGCAAAGATTTGACCATGAACAACGGCCAGCATTTCGGTGTTGTTGTCTATTGTTAGCTGACCTTCACGCACCATCGCTCGCAAGCGACGAGCAAAAAACAATGACTCATCGGCTTGTATTCCCAAAAGATTGGATAACTCCTGAAGAGCAATAGGCGCTTTATTTTCCGTGAGAATTTGAAGAATAAACTCCCGGCTCGGGAGAGGATTGGAATAGGACTCCAGCTCTCGCTCCAAGAAAGGATCTTGCAGTCGTATCGGTGAAACAGGAATTGATTGGTTAGCCATTGACAGTCTCTATAAAAACCCTATAATGCAGCCTTCTTTCGATGCGATGCAATGCAAAGCTGATGAAAAAGCGGCCCAGGTGGCGGAATTGGTAGACGCACATGGTTCAGGTCCATGCGGTGGCAACACTGTGGAAGTTCGAGTCTTCTCCTGGGCACCAGAATTTAAAAACCCACTACACTATGTAGTGGGTTTTTTTATTTGCGCGATGAAAAAACATCGTACCCAAAAAAAAGCCGGCACGCTTAACACGGCCGGCACATTCGAGAGCTCTATTTACAGAAACGGGTGACGCAAAACGATCGTTTCTTTGCGGTCAGGGCCTGTAGAAATAATATCAACAGGGGCTTCACACACCTCTTCGATACGCTTCAAATAAGCCTTAGCATTTTCTGGCAACAAATCGTAGTCTTGCACACCCACGGTTGAGTCTGTCCAACCCGGCAAGACCTCGTAGACCGGCTCACACTTCGCAACAGCCTCTGAACCAAACGGCAAAATATCAACCTGCTCACCATCAATTTGATAGCCAACGCATAGTTTAATTTCATCCATCCCATCCATCACGTCTAACTTAGTAACACACAAACCGGTTACACCATTAATTTGGATAGAACGCTTTAACGCCGCAGCATCAAACCAACCGCAGCGACGAGGACGCCCGGTCACAGAACCAAACTCGTTGCCACGTTTCGCAAGATACTCACCCACTGCATTTTCTTGCTCTGTCGGGAAAGGCCCCGAACCAACCCGAGTGGTGTAACCCTTCACAATACCCAATACATAGTTCAACATCTGTGGAGCCACACCAGCGCCCGGAGCAGCCGCCCCAGCAACACAATTTGAAGAAGTTACAAATGGGTAAGTACCATGATCAATGTCGAGCAAGGTCCCTTGAGCCCCTTCAAACAAAATGGCATCGCCGCGCTTATTCATTTCGTACAATGTGCGAGACACGTCCGCTACCATCGGTTTAATGCGCTCGGCAAGCAGTAGCGTTTGCTCATAAACCTCAGCAAAATCAACAGGCTTGACCTTAAAATACTCGGTTAACTGGAAGTTGTAATACTCCAAATTTTCCTTAAGTTTTGACTCAAAACGCGCCTTATCAAACAGATCAATAACTCGAATTGAGCGACGAGCCACTTTATCTTCATAAGCAGGGCCGATACCACGACCGGTCGTCCCAATTTTACTGGCCCCTTTTGCGACTTCACGCGCCTGATCCAAGGCAATGTGATAAGGCAGAATCAACGGGCATGCCTCAGCAATTTTTAGGCGACTCGCAACATCAATGCCGGCGCTTTCAAGCTCATCAATTTCTTTCAGCAGCGCCTCGGGAGACAGCACAACGCCATTTCCAATAAAACAGGCAACGCCTTCACGTAAAATTCCGGAAGGAATCAAGCGCAAGATCGTTTTTTTGCCGCCAACAACCAATGTATGCCCTGCATTATGACCACCTTGGAAGCGTACAACGCCTTTTGCATGATCAGTTAACCAATCAACAATCTTACCCTTGCCTTCATCACCCCATTGGGTACCGATCACGACAACGTTCTTGGACATGAAAAATCCTTTTGAATCTCGTAAATTAACAGAGCGAAGTGACGTACCAGCCACCATCGCGACAAACCAATTGGCGATCACAATTCAATGCATCTGCAGATTCGTTTAACAAATCAACCACAACGACCTCGCCCGACAAACGTAATTCATCGATATGAGATGCTGCAGCATCACGATCTGTTGCCGCAACACGAATCCCCTTAACAGGACTCTTTTGAGGAAGAATGCGCAGCAGATCTCGCAGATCAAGACTAAAACCTGTCGCTGGGCGTGAACGACCAAATTTTTTACCCACATTATCGTAACGCCCACCGCGTGCAAGCTCACCCGCCCAGCCTTCTGCATAGACAGCAAACAATAAACCAGTGTGATAATGGGTGCCGCGCAACTCAGTTAGATCAAAACAAATCCGGATACGATCCTTTAGATGTACCGCAATTAAATCTAATTCGTCTAAAGCAGCAGAAATCTCTGGCAAGGCAGGCAGAGTCTTTCGTGCCCGCAACAACGCATCAGGACCATAAAGCGTCGCTAACTCAGATAGCGCACTCCGATAAGGCTCTTGAACATCAATAAGTAACTCACTCACCGCTGCAGTATCTTTCGCCTGCAAGGCGACAAAGACCTCAGCAACGAGGCTCGACTCCAGTCCAGCGGCCGTAACAAGCGCACGATAAATCCCTAAATGTCCCAGATCTAAAGTTAGCGACTCAGTCCCTACAAGAGACAACGTCTTTAACATCAAATCTAAAATTTCTAGATCCGCTTCAATGCCACGATAGCCATATAGTTCAGCACCAATCTGCAAAGGTTCGCGTGATCCCATCAAGCTATCTGGGCGTGTGTGAACAACACTACCGGCATAACACAACCGTGTCACTCCCGTTCGGGCGCCTAATAAATGCGCATCAATACGAGCGACTTGGGGCGTAATATCCGCACGCAACCCAAGCTGACGACCACTCAATTGATCGTCGAGCTTAAATGTCTTGAGATCAAGTGCTTTATCTTCTTGAGAAACCAGCGACTCGACATACTCAATCATGGGTGGGCAAACCAACTCGTATCCGTAGGTTCGAAACATCTCCAGCATGCCAGATTTGGCAGACTCAAGCTGTCGGGCAGTTGCAGGCAAAATGTCTGCAATATTTTCAGGTAGCAACCAATTGCGCATAAGAACTCGTCAGGCAAACAAGACGAAGGCGGGGTTGCCCCCGCCTGTGCGGTTTTACTTTAAGGAAGAGGAAAATTACTTCGCGGCTTTTTCCGCTCCACCTCGGGAATTTTTGAAATATTTGAAGAATGCGGAGTCCGTATCTAGCACGATGACATCCTGCTTACTTGCAAATGATTTCTTGTAAGCATCCATGCTACGCCAAAAAGCATAAAATTCAGGGTTTCGGCTATACGCTTCTGCGTAAATTTCTGCAGACTTTGCATCACCTTCACCCTTTAGCTTTTGGGCTTTCCGATAGGATTCAGCAATAATAATCTCACGCTGCCGGTCAGCATCGGCACGAATTCTTTCCGCCTCTGCAGCCCCTTCGCTTCGTAGTTGGCTCGCAACAGCACGGCGCTCAGAGCGCATTCGATCGTAAACAGAGGCATTAATCTTATCGGGAAAATCGACGCGCTTAAGTCGAATATCGATAATTTCGATCCCTATTTTACGCGCATCTTGATCTGCACGAGCACGCACCACATCAATGATTTTATCACGCTGACCAGAAATAACATCTGTCACCGTTTTCTGCCCAAACTCGGCGCGCAAGCTATCGTTAACGGTTTGCCGCAAGCGAGCAACAGCAGACACCTCATTTCCGCCAACGCTTTTATAGAATTGCTCAACATCTTTCACGCGCCATTTTACATAACTATCCACCAAAACATTTTTCTTCTCTTTTGTGTTGAAAAGTTCTGGTGACTCAGGGTCGATCGTTCTAATCCTTTGATCATATAGGCGAACATTTTGAATAAACGGAACTTTAAACTGAATACCAGGCTCAGAAATAATTCGAACAACCTCACCGAATTGGAACACCAAGGCAAACTGCCTTTGTTCAACGGTAAATAAACTCATGCTCAATAACAAAAGAGCCGCCAATGTTGCAACCAGCGAAGGAATCAATCTATCCATCTTAAGGCCTCCCTTCTAAATCGCGGGTTCTACGCACCTCACGACCCGAACTACGCGCCGCATCAGCAGGCGCTGCAGTCGTAGCAGCCACCGGTGCGCTTGTAGAGCTAGGAGTCGTAGACTCTACCCCAGAAGGTGGAGCAACAGTGGAGGCAACCGCAGGATCACGCATCAGCTTATCGAGGGGTAAATACAACAAACTATTATTACCTTTTTGGTCAACGACCACCTTGCTTGCACTATTCATCACCTGCTGCATCATGTCGAAATACAGACGATCACGCATCACAGCAGGCGCCTTTTGGTACTCCGCAACAACGTCTTTAAAGCGTTGCGCTTCGCCCTCTGCGTTCACAACCACCCTCTGTTTATAAGCTTCGGCCTCGGCCTCTAAACGGGCAGCAAAGCCATGCGCCTTGGGAATGACATCATTTGCATACGACAACCCCTCATTACGGAGTTTATCCTTATCCTGACCAGCCTTAACTGCATCATCAAATGCAGCCAAGACCTGCTCCGGAGGCTGAACATCATTGATATTGACCTTCCCAACATGAATGCCAAGTTGGTATTTATTCAACATTTTTTGAATCAGCGCCTGAGTATCCGCTGCGATATGTGTACGACCTTCATTCAGGACAAAGTCCACTTTATTGTTACCGACAACATCACGAATAGCGGACTCAGCAACTTGCTTCACAATATCTTTACAGTCTTTATCCGCGCAGGCATTTGAAAACAAGAATGCTTTTGGATCAACGACGTCATATTGCACCGAAAGCTGAACATCAATAATATTTAGATCGGAGGTCAACATTAAAGATTCTTCGGAAACACGATTCTTAGCATTACCCCGATACCCCACTTCTACGATCCGAACTTCGGTCAAATTCACGACCTCAACCCGTTCAAAAGGATAGGGAATATGCCATTGCAGGCCCGCATCCGTTGTCTGAACATATTGACCAAAGCGCAAAACAACACCTTGCTCACGTGCATCGACAATATAAAATCCCGTACTTAGCCAAAGCGCGGCAAGTACGCCGAGAATGGCTAAGAAACTGTTTTTGATATTTCGCCCACTCCCAAAACCTTTGCCTCCATTGGGGAGTTCGGAAAGCTTACGCCCTACATTACGGAAAAGTTCATCGAGGTCTGGCGGGCCATCATTACCCCGTTTCCCACCACCTCGCTGCGGATCATTTTGTGACATGTATCAGTCCGTCGTGAATTTTCAAATATCTTGCCCGAAATCTAATTCGGCGGATTTCATAACAAACAGTTTTTCTAACAAAACTGTGCGCAAAAGATCCAAACCATCGCCTGTCAGCGCAGACAAGCGTACACCACAAATGGTACCACAGTCGTCATACTCAAGCCCTGAAGGCACACCGCCCAAGTCCGACTTGTTCCAAACGATCAACTGAGGAATTTCATCAGCCCCGATTTCGGCCAAAACTTTATTGACTTCCTCAATCTGTACTTCACGAATTTCACTATGGCTATCGACAACATGAATAAGCAAATCTGCACGGATTGTTTCTTCTAATGTTGCACGAAATGCGGCGACCAGCTGGTGAGGTAAGTCGCGGATAAATCCAACCGTATCAGATAAAACGATCGATTTTTGATCTCCGAGGTAAAGCTTGCGGCTTGTTGTGTCCAGTGTCGCAAATAGCTGATCTGCTGCATAAATATTAGCTTTTGTCAGCGTATTAAATAACGTAGATTTTCCTGCGTTGGTATATCCGACAATCGAAACACTTAACAAGCCAGAACGCTCACGCCCCCGACGTTGCACGCTACGCTGTTTTTGAACAGTGGCTAAACGCTCTTTTAAAGCCTTAACACGATGCCCAATCAATCGGCGGTCTGTCTCTAACTGTGTTTCTCCCGGCCCACGCAGGCCGACACCACCTTTTTGACGCTCAAGATGCGTCCACCCTCGAATCAGGCGAGTCGAAAGATGCTCCAACTGCGCAAGCTCAACTTGCAACTTACCCTCATGGCTTTTTGCACGCTGTGCAAAGATATCCAAAATCAGGCTTGTTCGATCAATCACACGACATTCTAGAATGCGCTCTAAATTTCGCTGCTGCGCAGGAGAAAGTTGATGATTAAATACAACAACTGTGGCGCCGGAAGATCGACATGCTAGGGCAACCTCTTCAACCTTGCCTTTTCCAGCAAATAACGCAGCGTCTGGCCGCTGCCGTCGCCCCTGCACCAACCCAAGAACAGCAACGCCCGCACCTTTGACCAGCTCGATACATTCTTCAACGCTATCTGCAAAATGCGCTTCACCAAAATCAAGCGCGACAACGATTGCATTATCACCAAACTCAGGACGATCAAACACACATAACTTTCTAGAAAGCCAACAGAAAACCGCCCATCACAAATTGCGACGGGCAGCTTACAGACAGAAGACTATACAAGCTCAAGCGTCAGACGCTGTGCCAGCTTGACTTGGGCTCGGGTGGTGATCAAAAGGAATGGTGACAGGCCGAGAAGGCACAACTGTCGAGATTGCATGCTTGTACACCATTTGGGCAGGAATCTGAGGAGAAGTGTTCTTGAGCATGACCACATACTGGTCGAATGATTCAATCTGCCCCTGTAACTTAATGCCATTGACGAGATAGATTGAAACAGGCACATGTTCCTTGCGCAGGGCGTTGAGGAACGGGTCTTGTAGCATTTGCCCTTTGGCGCTCATAGATATAACTCCAGGTTGGTAAATAAACTGCTCTCGTAAAATAGGGGCATGCTGCCTATCTTTCCAGATGGAAAAAACGAGAAAATTGACTTAGCGCTTTTTCCCACCACGCGCCGCCGCCGCGGTTGCTTTGCGTTGACTTAAGAAAGATGGCTTCGCAGCAGATTGCTGCGCCTTATTCGCGTAAGGGTTCTCATTCGAATGAAACTCTACTCGCAATGGTGTACCTTCCAGCTTAAATGCCTTACGAAACACATGCTCAAGATAGCGTACATAACTATCGGGAATACGATTTAAAGCATTACCATGAATCACAACGATAGGAGGATTCATCCCCCCTTGATGCGCGTAGCGTAGTTTAGGGCGAACTAAGCCATCCCGAGGCGGGGCCTGCCGCTCTTGAGCGACTTCGAGAACACGCGTCAATTTTGGTGTCGGTAATTTAGACATCGCAGCGGTATAAGCAGCATCAATCGACTTAAACAGGTCAGCCACACCGCTGCCATGCAAAGCAGAAATGTAATGAAAACGGGCAAAGCCCAGAAACCCTAGCTTACGCGCAATATCCTTACGAATTTGCTCGCGACGCTCATGGTTTGCCTCATCCCATTTGTTAACGGCAACAACCAAAGCGCGACCGGTTTCCAGCGCAAATCCAGCTAGAGAAGCATCTTGATCAGCAATGTCTTGGCTTGCATCCAACACCAAAACAGCCACGTTGGCATCTTCAATCGCTTGCAAAGTTTTTACAACTGAAAATTTTTCAATCGCCTCATCAATCTTGCCGCGCTTACGCACACCCGCTGTATCAATAATGGTGTAAGGCCGCCCCTCTCGCTCAAAACCAATGTAGATACTATCTCGCGTAGTACCCGGCATATCAAAGGCAATCACACGCTCCTCACCCAGGATCGCGTTCACTAGTGTGGATTTACCAACGTTTGGGCGGCCAATAACGGCAAAACGCGGGTGGCGGTCCTCTTTTTCTTCTGTCGCATCGGGAAAATGCTCAAGCACAGACTCAATCAGCTCACGAACACCATCGCCATGTGCTCCAGATATGGCCCAAGAGTCGCCCAACCCCAACTCATAAAATTCTGCGGTCACGACTTCACGCCGCATCCCTTCAGACTTATTGACAACCAAGCAGACGGGTTTATCTAAACGACGGAGCTGATTCGCAATAATTTTATCGTGCGGGGTAATACCGGTGCGACCATCCACCAAAAAAATCACCGCATCGGCTTCATCCACGGCTTGCATTGTTTGCCGTGCCATTTCATGCAAAATGCCTTCTTTTACTACAGGCTCAAATCCACCAGTATCGACGACCAAATAAGGTTTTTCGCCAACCCGCCCATGACCATAATGACGATCGCGAGTCAAACCAGGCAAATCTGCTACTAGAGCATCTCGGCTACGCGTCAGCCGATTAAAAAGAGTAGACTTGCCGACATTCGGACGTCCAACTAATACTATTGTGGGTTTCACTATTAAAATTTCCTGTCAAAAGCATCCACCAGCGTGCGAGACACACTCGCACGAGTGAATTCACTTTTACTTCGTTATTGCCATCACTTGGCCGGAACGTGTTTGAATAATCACACGATCACCCAAGCCCACTGGTCGGGCAAGCGCTTCACCGCCGCCAGTAGAAATTTGCCCACGGAAGGCACCACTATCTCGATCTAATAAATGTGCATAACCTTTGTTGTCATACACAAACACCTGCTGATCCAACAACACAGGCGCAGACACTCCACGCCAACGCAATCCGGCCTGCTGCCATCGCTGCGCGCCAGATTGACGATCAAAAGCAAAAATCACACCGTCGTCAGAAGTGATATAAACCTGCCTAGAATCCATCACCAAGCCTCGGCTGGATGCCACATCTTTGGACCACAAGGGGGAACCACTACGTGCATCCAAGCAGGTTAGACGCCCTTGATAAGCTGCAGCACAGACCAAGCCGCCGTCAAATACTGGAGGCGTAGCAACATCAGCGACACGCTCCAGCTCTGTTGCGCCACGAGGAGAGCTAATTGTCGCCTCCCAAAGCAATTCACCCGTCGCTAAATTCAGGACAGCCATCCGCCCATTAGAGAGCCCCAACAAACCAACCTCAGCGCCCACTAAACTGAACGAGCCCGCATGATGAACCTGTAGTGCAGGCTGGCTGCGTTGAAACACCCATAGCTGTTGACCCGATTGACTATCAAACGCTGTCACATAGCCATTCTGTGTTTGAACAAAAACACGGCCGGCGCTCTCCAATGGAGCACCCATAGGCAAGCTTGATAGCTTCTTGCGCCAATTTTCTTTTCCATCGGTCGAAACAGAAAGCAGCTCTGCATCTCTTGTTACAACATAGACATTGTCTCGCCCAGCACCGACACCTCCCGACAAACGATTAGGGACGTCAATTTGCGCAGCCGCCCGCCCCGTCTGAAGATCAATCTCTGTGATGTGTCCCTTTTGACTGCCAGCATAAACCCAACCCGCACGAACAGCAGGAGCAAAAACACTTTCATCGGTACCGCCCACACTCTGAGACCAACTCACTTTAAGTGCATCCACAGGCGAAAAAGCAACCAAGGGCGTTGGCTTTTTTTCTAATGAAGATTGCCCACCAAACCAACTTGCACAGCCACTTAATGCAGCCAAAGCAACAAATGCAGCAATCATACGAGGACGGACAATCATGAATCAGCTCCTAATGCATCAAGTTTGATTTGGATAAGCGGATAAATCGGTGCGGTAGGAGACAAGCTTGCCAAAGCTTCACGATATGCATCACGCGCAGGTTTGATCTGGCCTTTCGCATGAAGAATATCGCCTTTTAAATCCAAAAACTCCGCAGCAAACACAGCATCATGCTCTTTTGCCAACTCAGCCAGCGCTGCATCATATTTTTTCTCGTCAAGAGAGATGGCAGCTAAGCGCAAACGCGCCATAGAAAGCAACGAGGTGTCTTTTGTATTTTCAGCGACAAAAGTCAATTCAGAGCGTGCAAGAGCTAAGTTGTTTTTCTCAAAAGCAAGCCGCGCCAACACCAAAGAAGCCCGTGCAGCATAACTTGAGTGAGGGTAAGCACTTTTAAGCGGTGTAGCAGCTTTCTCCAACGCGCTCAGATCAGACTGCGTCAATACGGTATCAAATTGTGCATAAAGCGTGGCAGCAGCTTCGGTTTGATGAAGCTGATAACTCTTCCAGCCCATCCAGCCAAGGTACCCGACCAGAACGGTAGCAAGCACCACTGTTAGCGAACGCCCCCATTGCTGCCAAAACGCGCGCAAAGCATCAATTTGTTCCTGCTCTTGCAAATCAAACGCAGCCATTTCAACACTCTCAACAAAATTAAAAAATTATCGACTTGCTAACACAGCTGGCAAAATAAGATCACGCGACAAGGTCTGCTGCGCCTTATCATCACGTAATGGCTTCAAGGTCGCTTGAGCAGAGAGCATTTCATTTTCACCAACAATAACGGCGAATTTGGCACCACTAGCGTCCGCCTTTTTCATCTGCGATTTAAAGCTTGCATCTCCACAATGCTGAACCACAGAGAGCCCCCCCTCTCGAAGCGCTTTAGCCAAGCCAAAAGCATAGGCAGACACGCCAACACCTTGGTTGATTAAATACACATCAGGAACCGGAGCAGAGGGCAAGCGATTCTTTGCCTCTAACAAAAGCATCAATCGCTCAACGCCCATCGCAAAACCGACTGCGGGAGCAGGCTTTCCGCCGAGCTGCTCAATAAGACCGTCATAGCGACCACCTCCGCAAACTGTCCCTTGCGCACCCAAGTCAGAAGTGACCCACTCAAATACGGAGAGATTGTAATAGTCTAACCCTCGAACCAAGCGAGGATTCTCAGCAAAAACAATACCTACGGAAGACATTAAAGACTGCCAGTTTTCGTAGTGCTGCAAAGACTCGTCACCTAAAAAATCTTTTAAGCGGGGAGCATTTTCACAAATCTCTTGCATAGATGGTGTTTTACTGTCTAAGACCCGTAGAGGGTTGGTATACAAGCGTCGACGACCATCCTCATCCAAGACAGATTGATGAGACTCTAAATAAGCAATCAGACTCTCTCTGTGTGCCAGACGCTCAGCGCTAGACCCAAGGGAGTTGATTTGCAAGCTCAGCCCTTCAGCTAAACCCAGACGTTTCCAGAGATCCGCCGTCATCAGAATGAGCTCAGCATCAATGTCTGGGCCAGCAAACCCTAGTGCTTCGACACCAATTTGATGAAACTGACGATACCGACCTTTTTGAGGGCGCTCATGGCGAAACATCTGACCTGTGTACCACAGGCGCTGAGGCCCGTTATACAACAAATTATTCTGGATAACAGCGCGCAAGCAAGATGCGGTACCTTCGGGACGAAGCGTCAAGCTATCGCCATTTAACCCATCCACAAAGGTATACATTTCTTTTTCAACAATATCTGTTGCTTCACCAATCGAGCGAACAAATAAACGAGTGTCTTCAACAATCGGGGTACGAATGTTTTTGTAGCCATAATCAGCAAGCCACTTTTGCACAGTCTCTTCAAGAAACGCCCATTGGTACGACACCTCTGGTAACAAATCATTCATACCACGTACAGCTTGAATCTTTTCGCTCATAAAATTTATTCTGATTGAAGTTTTAAAATGAAAACAAAGATTGTTTACGGCAATCGTTGAATCGGAATGATCTGAGCAGGGCGCACTTGGCGCTTTTTACCCCCCTCACCATAACGACTGCGAACATAGTCATCTACAATGGCTTGAAACTCTTGGGCAATTTGATCACCTTTTAGCGTCACGGTCTTTTCACCATCAACGTAAACAGGCGCCACAGGAACCTCTCCTGTCCCCGGCAGGGAGATACCAATGTCGGCTAACTTTGACTCACCCGGACCATTTACCACGCACCCCATCACAGCGACATTCATGGACTCAACACCGGGGTACTGCAACCGCCAAATCGGCATTTGCTCACGTAACCAGACCTGAATACTATCTGCAAGCTCCTGAAACAAAGTGCTTGTTGTGCGGCCACATCCAGGACACGCAGTCACCAAAGGCGTAAAAGACCGCAAGCCCATGGTTTGTAAAATTTCTTGCCCAACAATCACCTCTCGGGTTCTGGCTTCCCCAGGCTGAGGCGTCAATGAAATGCGAATCGTATCGCCAATCCCCTCTTGCAGTAACACCGCCAATGCGGCAGTCGAAGCAACAATCCCTTTAGACCCCATTCCAGCCTCAGTCAGGCCTAAATGCAAAGGCCAGTCACAACGGCTCCCTAGCTCTCGATAAACAGAAATAAGGTCCTGAACGTGACTAACCTTACACGACAAAATAATCTGATCAGGAGAGAGTCCCAGCTCAACGGCCTTTTGTGCGCTTTCAATTGCAGAGACAATCAATGCTTCACGCATGACGGCGTCGGGAGACAGCGGGGCAGAGCGCCTGCTATTTTCGTCCATAAGCCGAGTAGCCAATGCTTGGTCCAAGCTCCCCCAGTTCACCCCTATTCGGATGGGCTTTTTGTAATCAATTGCACATTGGACCATGAAAGCAAACTTATCGTCCCCTTTAGCGCCCTTCCCCACATTACCCGGATTAATGCGATATTTTGCAAGCGCGCGCGCGCAATCAGGATAGTCTCGCAGTAGCCGATCACCATTAAAATGAAAATCTCCAATCAATGGCACATCGCACCCAACATCATCCAAGCGCTGCCGAATCTCTGCGACCCGTGCAGCAGCCTCGGGGCTATTCACGGTAATACGAACCGCCTCAGAACCGGCCAACGCAAGCTCTCGCACTTGTAACGCGGTAGCAACCGCATCCGCAGTATCTGTATTCGTCATTGATTGAACCATAACAGGCGCCCCCCCACCCACAGGAACAGAGCCAATCCAAACTTGACGAGAAAAGCGGCGAATAGGTGTCGTTTCAAGCATCAGCAATACGTCTCCAGAAAGGCAGGAAATTATTTCAACACTAAGCGTGCCGTTGCACCTTTAGTACTCGGGCCTAAATCAACTGGCTGGCCTTTATATAAAAGTGAAACACCGGAAGCATTGCCAATCGTTAACTTAAAAGGAGGCTGACCAGATAATTTACGCTCTTCACCTGGTGCAATTTCGCCATAGAGTAATTTTTTGCCACTGCTATCAACAACAGACAGCCAAGAGTTTTGTGTCACCTTAAGATGTATTTCATTTTCTGCCATCTGCCCCACCATACCAACCGGCTTGATAGACGGGACCGCTTGATTAGCAACTAAAGTGGCAGGCGGTGATGCAGTTGCCGCAGGCGTAGCCAGCAAGGGAGCAGCACCATCCGCCTGTGTGGAGGCGGTGGCAGCTGGCTTGACTTCTGTCACAGGTGCGACAGCCGCTACGTCAGGCTTCACCACAGGAGAGGACTCAACAGGTGCAACAGCTGCGGGAACGGTCTTAGCCACTACGGGAGCAACTGTAGTGTCCAGCTTCGACTGACTTGGGCCAGCAGAAAGAGGACTTGACGCACTCGGTTCATGCTTTGTGCTGGCATAAACGCCAAGCAAGCCAATCACCCCTAATACTGCAACGCCTATCATTAGAGCAGCAGGTGACTTCTTGTTAGGCGCAGGCGGGGAAAGGTCTTTATCCGAAGCTGGAGCAGGTTCAGCAGAGGCAATAATAGGAGGGGTTCTAGCGGGCAATACAACATCCAGCGCCAACATTAATGGTATCGGGTCTAAGCCTAGAAATTTTGCATAATTTCTGGTAAATCCACGCACAAATGCAACCCCAGGCAAACGATCAAAATCGTCATTTTCGAGCGCTTCTATTTGCTTGCGTGACAACTTAAGTTGATCCGCAACCTCTTGCAAAGAAATACCACGCTTCACACGCTCGTTTGACAACATCACTCCGACAGAAACTGTCGGTTGGGCTCCCCCTGCTGGAACCAAAATATCACTGCTCATGAACGCTCCGCTTGTTCTTGTGAGTTATTCATTCGGACGCTGAAACGCCGACACACTGATCAAAAAAGCATTGTACGCTAGGCAAGATCAGGAAAAACAAATCTTGCCACCCCAACTATTTTTCTGAGGCAGGATCAATACGAATAAGTCTTCGTGTTTTATCTTGAACACGCCCAGCGAGTTGACCACATGCAGCATCAATATCTTCGCCACGCGTCTTTCTGACTGTTACAACAAAGCCAGCTTCTTGCAAAATTTCGCGAAAAATCCTAATGGCATTATTGCTTGACCGTGCATAACCGGAGTTAGGAAACGGATTAAATGGAATTAAATTAAATTTGCACGGTACATCTTTTAGAAGCTGAACCAGTTCGCGAGCATGTTCTGGGCGATCATTGATTTGATCTAACATGACATATTCAAAGGTCACAAAATCACGAGGCGCACGCTCAAGGTAACGCAAGCACGCGGCCAACAATGATTTCAGTGGGTATTTTTTATTGATAGGAACAATCTGATCCCGAATCGCATCATTTGGCGCGTGCAACGACACTGCCAATGCCACAGGACAATCTTCTCGCAGGCGATCCATGGCAGGAACCAAACCAGATGTTGACAATGTCACGCGCCGCCGGCTTAAGCCATATCCGTGATCATCCAACATGATCTGCATTGCAGAAACCACATTTTCATAATTAGCAAGGGGCTCACCCATACCCATCATTACCACATTCGAAATCACCCGCTCATTTTTGGGCGTAACGCCTAAGGATTTATTTGCCCACCACAGTTGGCCAATAATTTCCGAGGTTGATAGATTACGATTAAAGCCTTGGCGAGCAGTAGAGCAAAAAGTGCATTCTAAAGCACAGCCAACTTGACTTGACACACATAAAGTACCGCGATCGCTTTCCGGAATGAAAACAGTTTCAACACCATTGCCCGTACTAACGTCTAATAACCACTTTCGTGTGCCATCTGACGAGGCTTGCTCAGCCATCAGATGAGGCACCCGAACCTCAGCAGAAGCTTGCAATTTATGCCGTAAGCTTTTTGCTAAATCAGTCATTGCATCAAAGTCAGACTCACCCATTTGGTGAATCCAACGCATGACCTGCTTAGCACGAAACGCTTTTTCACCTTGAGATGCAAAGTGTTCCAGCAATTGAGGAAGAGTAAAATCGAGGAGATTAGTTTTCATGAGAATAAAGCAAACCCGCCAAGCCTAAAAAAACCCAGCGGGTGGCTGAAAAATCAGCGAGCAAAGACCTCTGAAGCAGGGAAGAAATAAGCAATTTCAACAGCAGCATTTTCAAGACTATCAGAGCCATGCACAGCATTCGCATCAATTGAGTCTGCAAAATCAGCGCGGATCGTGCCTGCATCAGCCTTTTTAGGATCAGTAGCTCCCATCAGGTCACGGTTTTTCAGCACAGCGCCTTCACCCTCTAGCACTTGAATCATGACAGGACCTGAAATCATAAAATCAACGAGGTCTTTGAAAAAAGGACGTTCTTTGTGCACTGCATAAAAGCCTTCGGCTTCTGCTCGGGACAGGTGCTTCATTTTTGAAGCAACGACACGCAGGCCCGCCCCCTCAAAACGCGCATAAATTTGGCCAATTACATTTTTTGCAACCGCATCGGGTTTAATCATTGACAACGTACGTTCGATAGCCATGTGAACACTCCAAAAAAATAACAAATAAAATTTTCAGCATAAGCTAGCACAGAAAAACAACTCTCTTAAACAGCCACTCTTATGCCATATAACGGCAAATCAACCGAACATTTTAGCAGGCCACACTAATTACTGTCCTAATTTTTGCACAACAATCCAAATAAAACAAAATCTCAAAAAAATATACCATTAAGATAGATGAGGTAATGACAAATACTCTCTCGTCTGCATTTCTGTCAAGCGACTTGCTGTCCGGAAAAATTCGCTAGATTGAATACCATCCAGATAAACAAAAGAAGCTTCCACTTCCGCAGAAACAATCAACTTGACCCTTGAGTCATAAAAAACGTCTACTAACCATGTAAATCGCCGTGCCTCTGACGATTGCTCTGCAGAAAGCTGAGGGAGCCCAGAAACAATGACTGTGTGATACTCCTTTGCAATCTCAACATAATCTGTTTGCGAGCGAGGACCGCCACAAATTTCAAAAAAATCAAACCACACCACGCCCATCGAATGATGAATAGCAGAAATATTTCTCCCCATTATTGTAAGCTGATGCTTTAACTCTCGGCTTGTCGCAACATTTTTGTATATAGAAAGTAATTTCTGCTGATTTTCTTTATTTAGAGGGGTCAAATAAAGAGGTTCTTTTGTTAATGCACGCAGCCTATAGTCATTGCCACCATCCACATTCACAATAGTTAATGCGCTCTCCAACAGATGAATGGCAGGCAAAAAATTATCTCTCTTCAATCCATTCGGATACAAGTCAGCAGGCGGGTAATTTGAAGTAACAACAAGGACAACTCCCTTATTTAAAAGCGCACTTAATAAACGAGAAAGAATCATGGCATCAGCAATATCTGACACATGAAATTCATCGAAACATAGTAAGCGCGTCTTTTTTGAGATATCAGTCGCTATAACTAAAAGAGGATCAACCTCTCTAGTCAGCTTTGCCAGCCCCTGATGCACCTCCATCATAAAGTGATGAAAATGCACACGCCGTTTTCTCTTAAACGGTACGCAAGCATAAAAAACATCCATTAAGAAGCTTTTTCCACGCCCAACCCCGCCCCAGAAATACAGCCCCTTTGGCACACTAGGTTGGCGCAAGCTGCGCCCCAAGAATCGATTCCGTTTTTGCTGAAAAACGAGCAATTCTTCATACAACGCCTGCAAATAGGCAACAGCATTCCGTTGTGCAGGATCATGAATAAATCCCTCTTTCAACGAAGCCTCTTCATACCATTCTATAGGGGATAATTGACAAGCAGAGTCAGGAGAAAATGCGTGTAAAGACATAATTAAAAATTTATACGATAAACAAATGAATTAGAAATGAAAATAAAAAATCCGGCAACTTGCCGGATTTTTTATTTTCATTTCTATGCTATTCCACGACGGCGCCAAAAATATTTAACAACGAAGCCGGGAAAAGAGAAAACAACAAAGAGAAAAAAAGTTACCACGTAAAAGTGCCAGCCCTGGCTATGAACAACAGCATCTTTTGCCTCCAACTGCAAGCTTATAAAACCGATTACACAGTAAAAAATGGCAAATTCAAAACTCTCAAGCCAAAAATTTTTATTAATCGAAAAAGCAAGCAAAAAACGGGAGCCATTAAGAAAAGGCAGGTTAGCCAATATTACAGCCAAAAATAAAATGCTCAGCGCCTGCCAATTCATCATCAAGCTCCAATTACTGGTAAAGACTGCTTCATAGCCTCAATACATACGCTCAAGAGAGAATCCGGCAATACCCCTAAGCCAAGCAGAGCCAAACCATTGACAGCTAGCAAGACCTTCATTTCACCTCGAATGACAGGAACCGATGTTGCATTATCAAGAGGCTCATCAAAGTACATGCACTTAACAACGCGGAGGTAATAGAAAGCGCCCACCAAGGAGAACAAAACACCAACTACAGCTAAACCAATCAAACCAACATCAACAGCAGCTTTCAACACAGCAAATTTTGCATAGAAGCCAACAAGAGGAGGAATGCCTGCCATAGAGAACATAGCTAACAGCATCAAAAATGCATAGCCGCTATGCTTTTGGTTAAGACCTTTAAGATCATCCAACGTTTCGCAATCAAAACCAGAGCGCGACAATGCCAGCAAAATTCCAAAACCAACCATTGCCATCAGCACATAGACAATCGCATAGAACATTGCCGCAGAGTAGCCAGATTGTGTCCCCGTCAGCAACCCCACAAGCAAAAAGCCCATATGAGAAACCGTAGAATACGCAAACATACGCTTCACATTAACCTGAGCGATTGCAGTGACATTGCCAAGACCCATAGACAAAATCGCTAGAATCATCAGCATAACCTGCCAGTCAGCAACTACACCTGCTAACCCTTGAGCCAAAATTCGCAACGTAAAAACAAAAGCAGCGAGTTTTGGCGCAGCACCAATCATCAAAGTAATGGCAGTAGGAGAGCCCTGGTATACATCTGGAACCCACATGTGAAATGGAACGGCGCCCAATTTAAAAGCCAAGCCCGCTACCAAAAATACCGTACCAAAAATAACCAGCATGCCATTTGCACTACCTGAAGAAACAGATCGCCCAACTTCATTCAAGAACAAGCTACCTGTTGCCCCGTATAGCATAGACATGCCATATAAAAGCATGCCTGATGCTAATGCACCTAAAACAAAGTACTTCATGGCTGCTTCTGTCGCGGGAACAGAATCGCGCTTTAATGCGATCAATGCGTACAGAGACAATGAAAGAAGTTCTAATCCGATATAGAGTGTTAAAAAGTGACTTGCAGAGACCATAACCATCATGCCCAGCAAGCTAAACAAAGCCAGCGTGTAATACTCGCCGCGGAATATGCCATGATCAACAGCATACTGACGGGTGTACACAAGTGTGCCAGCCACAGCAACATACATTGCCAACTTAATAACGTCTGACATTGGATCACTGACAAACATACCACTGAATGTTTGAACAGACGCCCCTCCCATCGTACCTAATGTCAACGCCGCACAACCCAATAAAGCTAGCAGCGATAACGCATAGGTAATACCACGCTTAGCATCAGAAACAAACAGATCAAGCACCAAGATCACGGATACCGCCGTGAGCAAGAAGATCTCGGGCAGTGCTGGCATCAAGTTCAAATCAGCCCAATTCATCTACATATTCCTCAATTCGTGGAGCGATTATCTCAAAGCTTGGATTGTGAAACATGGGCGATTAAGTCGTTTACAGACACATGCATGACCTTCACGAACATCTCCGGATACAAACCCATACCAAGCACAGCAATAGCTAGGACAGCAAGAATGAGAAACTCCCGCTTATTAACATCTGTTAATTCTTCAACATGGGAGTTAGCCACCTCGCCAAAGATGACCCGCTTATACATCCATAATGTGTACGCCGCACCAAAAATAAGCGTCGTTGCCGCCAAGAATGCAAACCAGAAGTTCACCTGCAATGCACCCATGATGACCATAAACTCCCCAACAAAACCCGACGTCGCAGGCAAGCCAGAGTTAGCCATTGCAAACAGAAGGAAAAATGCAGAGAAAATAGGCATCTTATTTGCGACGCCACCATAATCGGCAATGTTTCTAGAGTGCAGCCGGTCATACATCACGCCAATACCCATAAACATGGCAGCAGAAACAAAACCATGGCTGACCATTTGAACCAATGCACCTTCAACAGCCCATGTGTTCAAATTAGCGCCGGTAAACATAAACAAGCCAAGCGTCACAAAACCCATATGAGAAATGGAAGAATATGCTACCAACTTCTTCATATCAGTTTGAACCAAAGCAACCAAGCCAATGTAAATAACCGCAACAAGAGAAAAGCCAACAATTAGCCAAGACAACTCGCGCGAAGCATCTGGCAAGATCGGCAATGCAAATCTCAGAAAGCCATATGCACCAATCTTCAAGGTAATCGCCGCCAACACCATCGAACCGCCAGTAGGAGCCTCGACGTGAGCATCAGGTAACCAAGTATGAACTGGCCACATTGGAACCTTCACCGCAAAAGACATGAAGAAGGCACCAAATAGAAGCATTTGTGCGGTTAGCGGGATCGGCAACGTGTGGAACTTCAAAATCTCAAAGCTATAGCCAGCTTGGAAATACAGGTAAATAAACGCAACCAGCATTAACAAGGAGCCGAGCAAGGTATACAAGAAGAATTTAACAGAAGCATAAACTCGACGAGGACCACCCCACACACCAATGATTAGATACATTGGGATTAACATAGCTTCAAAGAACACGTAAAACAGAATCGCATCCAGTGCAGCAAAAGCGCCGTTAATCAAACCAGACATAATCAGAAAAGCGGCAAAATACTGAGACACTCGCTTCTGAATTACTTCCCAGCCAGACAACACAACTAACAGAGTAGTAAAGCTATTCAAAATAACGAACAGCATTGAAATACCATCTACACCAAGGTGATAGTTGATATTCAAATTTTCAATCCAAGGACTCAGCTCCTCAAACTGCATTCCACCGCTAAGCGAATTAAAATTCAAATACAACGGGATTGAAACTACAAAGCCAGCCAAAGCACCTACCAAGGCCAACCATCGAGCTACCGTTGCATTGCTATTGCCAGCAACCATTACCAGCAACCCCGCAATGATGGGGGTCCAGATCACCAGACTTAAGAGATTTTCAGCCATATGCCCAACCTAAAGTTCCCTGAAATCGTCTTTATGATTATGCTTCAGCGAACCAGAACGCCGGAGAGCCATAGGGTCAAGAGCCCAAGCACACCGATGATCATTGCTGTTGCATAGCTATAAATGAAGCCCGACTGTAGTTTTCGGATCACGCGAGAAGCCACACCAACCAAGCGTGCAGTTCCATTCACCATGACACCATCAATTAGAGTCTGATCACCTATTTTCCAGAAGCCGGTACCCAACAAGCGAGAACCTTTGGCGAACACAGCAAAATAAATGTCATCAAGATAATATTTATTCTCTAAAAGATTATAAATAAACCCTGTCTTTTCCTTGATAGCAGCGGGAATGTGTGGAGCTTTCATGTAGAAGAACCACGCGGTTGCTACACCGGATACTGCCAACCAGAAGGGAAGTGTTTGCAATGCATGCGCAGCCATTCCAACGGCACCATGAAATTCATGGCGAAGTTCAGATAGCGCAGGATGACGTAGCTCATCAATAAAGATGACACCTTTAAAGAAATCACCATATAGCATCGGCTCGATAGCAAAGAAACCGATAACAACAGAAGGAATCGCAAGCAAGACCAGCGGCAACGTCACAACCCAAGGCGACTCGTGAGGCTTTTGGCCCGGAGCCAAGCCGTGATGATGATCATCATCGTGATGGTGCTCATCATGACTGTGCTTCCCAAATCGCTCCTCACCATGGAACACCAAGAAATACATCCGGAAAGAATAAAATGCTGTCACAAATACGCCTGCAATCACAGCAAAATACGCAAAACCAGATCCTGGAATCGTTGAAAGTTGAACAGCTTCGATAATAGAGTCTTTAGAGTAAAAGCCCGCAAAAAACGGCGTGCCAATTAGAGCTAAAGAACCCAGCAAGGACGTAATCCAAGTAATCGGCATATACTTACGCAGACCACCCATGTTCCGCATATCCTGGTCATGATGCATACCGATAATGACGGAGCCCGCACCTAAGAACAGCAGCGCTTTAAAGAAGGCATGTGTCATCAGATGGAAAACAGCTACAGAGTACGCAGAAGCACCGAGTGCGACTGTCATATAGCCCAACTGAGACAGCGTGGAGTATGCAACAACACGTTTAATGTCAGTTTGAATAATCCCGAGAAAGCCCATAAACAGCGCAGTGATTGATCCAACCACGAGAATAAATGACAGCGCAGTTTCAGACATTTCAAACAACGGTGACATGCGCGACACCATAAAAATCCCAGCAGTCACCATCGTTGCAGCGTGAATCAAGGCTGAGATAGGTGTTGGCCCCTCCATCGAATCAGGGAGCCAAACATGCAACGGGAACTGTGCAGACTTACCCATCGCACCAACAAACAACAATATGCATGTTACCGTCATCAGAGACCACTCAGCACCTGGAAATAGGCTGATGGTGGCATCCTTCAACGCAGGAGCAGCGGCAAAAACATCGGTGTAATTTAAGGACCCACCGAAATAAGCCAGGACCATCCCGATACCTAAAGCAAACCCAAAGTCGCCAACACGGTTCACTAAAAATGCCTTCAGGTTGGCAAAAATAGCCGTCGGCTTTTTAAACCAAAAGCCAATAAGCAGATAAGAAACCAGACCCACAGCCTCCCAGCCAAAGAATAACTGAACAAAGTTATTCGACATGACCAGCATCAGCATAGAGAAGGTGAATAGCGAAATATAACTAAAGAACCGTTGATAGCCCGGATCTTCTGCCATATATCCAATGGTATAGATATGTACCATCAGTGAAACGCTAGAAACAACCACCATCATCATGGCAGTCAAATTATCAACCATAAACCCAATGGAATAATCTATACCTGCAACAGACAGCCAAGTATAAACAGGGCCGTTAAATACGTCCCCACCATTTAGTAGATAGTTTAAGTTATAAATCGAACCGATTGCTGAAATAAGCACCCCGAGGATCGTAACAACATGCGCAGCACGCCGCCCGATAGCCCAACCACCAAGGCCTGCAACAACAGACCCCGCAAGAGGTGCTAATGCAATCAACAAGTACAAGCTTTTCATGTCCATACTTTTTCGTGCTTCTTCTAGTGAGACGTGATTGCTTTAGCCCTTGAGGCTGCCCAAGTCTTCAACATTGATCGTGTTTAGGTTACGGAACAATACAACCAAAATAGCTAGGCCGATTGCAGACTCCGCTGCCGCTACAGTCAGAATGAAGAAAACAAATATTTGCCCTGCTGTATCGGAGAGATACTGCGAGAACGCGATAAAGTTGTAATTAACGGCAAGGAGCATAAGCTCGATTGCCATCAATAACACGATAACATTTTTACGATTAAGCAAAATACCCAGCACGCTGATCGCGAACAAGATCGCCCCCAGCACCAGGAAATGCGTCAGAGTCAGCACTATATTCCCCTGTTGTAGGCGGCCAAAAAATCAGGCCGCAGGTTGATCATTGTCACCGGACTCAGCAATAGGCTTTTCGGCAGACATTTTTACGATACGAACCCGATCTTTCCGCTGGATAGAGACTTGATCAGCCGGATTAATGTATTTAGTGTCTTTACGTTTACGCATAGTCAGCGCAATAGCAGCAACGATTGCCAACAATAGCAATACGGCAGCGAGCTCAAAGGGATAGACATACGTCGTATAAATCTGCAAGCCCAACTGCTTCACGTTACTAACATTTGCAGCCACCGGCGCAATTTCACCAAAAGAAGCCAAATCCGTTGCCGGGCTCATTAATACCATGGCCATTTCAGCAACCATAATCAAGGCTACGGTCCCTGCAACAGGAAGATGTCGCCAAAAACCTTCGTACAATTTTTCGAAGTTGATATCCAGCATCATCACAACGAAAAGAAATAAAACCATTACCGCGCCAACGTACACTAGAACCAGCGCAATCGCCAAAAATTCGGCCTGCATAAGCAACCAGTGACCAGCTGCAGTAAAAAAAGCCAAGACCAAGTAAAGCGCGGCATGCACTGGGTTTTTAGCTGTAACAACCCGCAACCCTGAAAATAGCAGAATGGCGGAAAGTACATAAAACACGATTTCCTGAAAAGACATGCTTCCCCCTATCGGTACTTAGCATCAGCCTCGCGGGCACGAGCAATATCCGCTTCGTACTTATCACCCACAGCAAGCAACATTGGCTTCGTATAGTAAAGATCACCACGCTTGTCGCCGTGGTACTCCAAAATATGTGTCTCTACAATAGAGTCAACAGGACAGGACTCTTCACAGAAGCCACAAAAAATGCACTTAGTTAAGTCAATCTCATAACGACTTGTACGACGAGTGCCATCCTCACGCTTTTCAGACTCGATCGTAATAGCCATTGCGGGACAAACAGCCTCGCACAACTTACAAGCAATACAGCGCTCTTCGCCATTTGGATAACGTCTCAATGCATGCAAACCACGAAACCGCGGACTATATGGCGTGCGCTCATCAGGGTACTGAACTGTAATTTTTCGTTGAAATAAGTGGCGACCGGTTAAGGCCATCCCTTTTACCAACTCAAGCAACAAAAAGGTTTTAAAGAAATTCTTGAACATTGCCCTAGTTCCACCTCGTATTTATTGCCACAGCGAGAGCGGACTCATCATCCACGCGCCCAGAATCACCAACCATACCAACGTAACCGGAATAAACACCTTCCAACCCAATCGCATAATTTGATCATACCGGTAGCGAGGAAAGGTTGCACGAAACCAAAGGAATGAGAACAAGATAAACGCTGTTTTTGCAATCAACCAATGGAACCCTGAGGCACCTAACACAGGGATATTCGCGGGGAATGGGGAAAGCCACCCACCCAAAAACATAATTGACGTTAGCGCAGCAATCAAAATCATATTGGCATACTCTGCCAAGAAAAATACGGCAAAAGCCATACCAGAGTATTCTACATGAAAGCCTGCAACAATTTCGGACTCGCCTTCAGCGACATCGAAAGGTGCGCGATTCGTCTCGGCCACACCAGAAATCAGATAAACCAAAAACATCGGAAATAAAGGGATCCAGTTCCACGACAGAATAGAACCATTTCCCATACCCCCGCCTTGTTGAGACACAATCTGCACCAAGTTCAAAGAACCTGACACCATAATGACACCAACAAGGGCAAATCCCATTGCAATTTCATAGGAAACGATCTGCGCAGCAGAACGCATGGCCCCTAAGAAAGAATACTTAGAGTTCGACGACCAGCCCGCAATAATCACGCCATAAACACCCATGGATGTAATTGCCATGATGTAGAGCAGAGAAGCATCAATATTCGCCAAAACCAAATCGGGACTAAAAGGGACGACCGCCCACGCCGCCAACGCAGGCCCAATCACAAGAATTGGGGCAAGAATAAAAAGACCTTTATTTGACCTTGAAGGAAAAATAATTTCTTTTGTGAGAAGCTTCAATGCATCAGCAATCGGCTGCAGCAACCCCTTGGGACCGACACGATTCGGACCAATACGGATTTGCATGTAGCCAATCACTTTACGTTCAGCTAGCGTCAAGTAGGCAACACACCCTAGAAGAGGCAGCACAATCGCAACGATCTTCAAAAGAGTCCAAACGGCCAACCCCGCGTCTAAGCCTAGAATACCCTGCAGGAACTCCATCCTTACCCCCGCTTCAGTTCAATTTTATCGTACATACCACCCAAGGAACAGGTGAGAGGATGAGCTGCAGCCAAACGCACAACAGCATCGGGAAGCGTATTGTCTAAGCCGACAACAAGAGAGATCTCTACACCAGCCTGACTCACCACAACCAAATCGCCTTCACTCAAACCTAATGCAGCCATTACGGAAGTATTTACCATCGCAATAGGGGCTTTAGCATCTGACGTTTTTTGCAAACTCTCTGCATGGCGGGAAAGAGCATCAAATTGATAGAGAGGAACTTCCGCGATACGAGACAGAGCAAGCCCTTGCGGCTCAGTCAGACATTCAAAATGACCAGGCATCGCCACTGCATTGGATAGCTTAGATGAAAAATCAACATGCCCCACCAATGAACGACGGACATCCTCTACGGTTTCGTAATCAAAACCCTCTAAATTCAAAACATTCCCTAAAACGCGCAGAACTTTCCAAGCGGGCCGGACATCGCCCAATGGTTTGACAACACCATTAAATCCTTGAAAACGCCCTTCCATGTTAATGAACGAACCCGCTGTTTCACTAAATGGCGCCACAGGGAGAAGAACATCTGCGTACTCAAGAAGTTCAGGGGTTTTAAATACCGTGAGCGCAGCAACCATTTTTGCATTTTTGACTGCAGAACGTGCCTTGTTCGGATTGTATGTATCAAAATCCAGCTCAGTATTCAAAAACACATACGCTTGACGCGGCGACTCAAAGACGCCAGACGCATTTAAAGCACCTTTTTCCGGACGGAAAAACAACTCACCCGCAACAGTGTTAGCAGCCTCTGCAATCACACCAAAAGTGCCAGAACACACTGCAGCTAAAGCCTGAGCTAAAGACAAAATCTCAGAAAATTTAGGATGATGTTGAGCTTGAGCACCAATAAGGATCGCAGGATTTTCATTGCCCGCGAGACTAATCGCAACCCGACGCGCCAAGTCCGAAACCTCAACGCCCTCCAAGTTGATAGCCGGTTCTACGCCCTTCAACTCACAAACGCCCTTCAAAACCTGCGCTAAAGAAGAGACAAATTGGTCTGGATGTACTAATTGCAGAGAATTCAATGCGCACAAGAAGTCATCTGCCGCCATTGAGAGAACATTAAGCTCCATCCCTTTTTTGACAGATTGACGTAGACGGGACGCAAGCAATGGCTGCTCTTTTCTCAGGTTTGAACCCAATAACAAGACTGAAGCTCTGTTTGCCACGCCAACAATAGAATCACCCAACCAAAGCGCCCCCTGCTGAGCAGGGTCTGCGCGAAAATCACTACGGCGAGTACGGTAATCTGTGTTTTTAACACCCAACCCATTCGCAAGCTGCTTAAACAATGCTAATTCTTCTGTCGTTGAGCCCGGGCTTGCAAGAAATGCCACCTGATCCGCACCATCTTTTGCAACAATGTCTTTCAAACCATGGGCAACGTAATCTAATGCAGCAGCCCACTCTGTCTCAATCCAACGACCATCTTGTTTGACCATTGGGCGCGTCAAACGCGAATCGGAGTTAAGCGATTCATAGGAGAAGCGGTCGCGGTCAGATAACCAGCACTCATTAATCTCTTCGTTTTCGAGCGGCAAAACCCGCATAACGCGGTTGTGCTTAACTTGCACAACCAAGTTCGAGCCCAGGCCATCATGAGGGCTCACTGACTTACGCCGAGACATCTCCCATGTTCGCGCGGAATAGCGAAATGGTTTAGATGTCAACGCGCCGACCGGACATAAATCGATCACATTCCCAGAAATTTCTGAATCAACCGTCTTATTTAAGAAAGGCAGAATCTCTGAATGCTCACCACGATGAGCCATCCCAATCTCTTGATAACCACCGATTTCTTCTGTAAACCGGACACAACGGGTACAGTGAATGCAACGGCTCATTTCTTCTGCAGAAACAAGGGCGCTCATTTCTTTACCCACAACAGATCGTTTCTCTTCTTGGTAGCGAGAGGCGGTATTACCGTAACCAACAGCAAGATCTTGAAGCTGACATTCACCACCTTGGTCGCAAATAGGGCAATCAAGCGGGTGATTAATCAGCAAAAATTCCATCACGCCTTTTTGAGCTTTGGAGGCCAAATCCGAGTGCGTGAAAACCTTCATGCCATCTGTCACGGGTGTCGCACATGCAGGAAGAGGCTTTGGAGCCTTCTCAACCTCAACCAAACACATACGGCAGTTAGCTGCAATAGACAACTTTTTGTGGTAGCAAAAATGGGGGATATAAGTACCCACTTGATGGGCAGCTTCCATAACGGTGCTACCACTAGGCACTTTAAGCTTTTTGCCGTCGATTTCGATTTCTAACATAGCGATGCGCTACCTCATAAGTCTGGACAATGCGCGCCGGTTAACACCACTTGTGGTTGACCATGCACTTTTTGTGTTCGATGTGATACTCGAACTCATGATGAAAATGCTTGGTAAAACTGCGAACAGGGAACACCGCCGCATCTGCCAACGCACAAATAGTACGACCAGCCATGTTGTTACCAACAGAAGCTAAAAGGTCCAAATCTTCTGGACGCCCTTCACCATTCTCAATTCGGTGAATGACCCGGTATAACCACCCTGTGCCTTCGCGACACGGGGTGCACTGACCACAAGATTCTTCATGATAAAAGTAGGCCAAGCGATCCAGCGCCTTAACCATACAAATATCCTCATTCATCACTATCACAGCACCAGAACCGAGCATCGAACCTGCTTTAGAAATGCTGTCATAGTCCATAGTGACATCCATCATGATGTCTGCAGGAAGAACTGGCGCAGAAGAACCTCCAGGAATAACCGCTTTTAATTTTTTTCCATCACGCATGCCACCACACATTTCTAGCAGGACAGAAAAAGGCGTTCCTAACGGAATTTCATAGTTTCCAGGACGGTTAACATGACCAGAAACCGAGAATAATTTGGTACCACCATTATTCGGCTTGCCCTTTTCAAGGAAAGTACTTGCACCGTCTTTCATAATGAAAGGCACGGAAGCAAAAGACTCCGTGTTATTGATGGTGGTCGGCTTGCCATATAAACCAAAGGAAGCAGGGAAAGGCGGCTTAAATCGGGGCTGACCTTTTTTACCTTCGAGCGACTCGAGCAAAGCGGTTTCTTCACCACAGATGTATGCGCCATAACCATGATGGGCAAAAAGATCGAAAGAGAAACCACTACCCAGAATATTTTCGCCGAGCAAACCAGCAGCCCTTGCTTCGTCGAGAGCCTCTTCAAAACGCACATATTCTTGAAAAACTTCACCATGGATATAGTTATATCCACGTCTCGCACCCATTGCGTAACCGGCAATAATCATGCCTTCAATCAATGCATGGGGGTTGTAGCGAAGAATATCGCGGTCCTTGAAAGTACCCGGCTCACCTTCATCGGTGTTACACACCACATATTTATCGCCCGGGAAGTTACGAGGCATAAAAGACCACTTTAAGCCTGTTGGAAAGCCAGCACCTCCGCGCCCTCTTAATCCGGACCCCTTAACTTCGGCAATAACATCTTCCTGGGGGGTGCTCTCTTGAATAATTTTGCGTAAAGAAGAATAACCGCCACGCTTAATATAAGCGTCGATTTTCCAGCAATCCGCGCTTGAAGTATCAACACCTTCAAAAATCACACCGGACTCATAAATAGCCATTATTCAAGCTCCGCCAGTTTCTTGTCGACAGCTTCACGAGACATGAAACTACACATCGTATGATTATTTACCAGCAACACTGGAGCATCGCCACAGGCACCCATGCACTCACCCTCTACAAGCGTGAAGCGCCCGTCCGAAGTGGTTTCACCAAAACCAATAGAGAGCTTTTCTTTCAAATATTCAGCCGTGTCATACCCACCACTCAGAGCACAAGGCAAATTTGTGCACACAGTGAGCTTATACCGACCAACAGGCTTGAGATCATACATGTTATAAAAAGTCGCGACCTCATAAGCTGCTACGGCAGGAATACCTAAATAGCTCGCAACAAATTCAATAGTTTCTGCAGACAACCAACTTTTCTCTGTTTGAGCGATCCGCAGCGCACCCATAACAGCAGATCGTTTCTGCTCAGGGGGATATTTAGCAACTTCGCGATCAATTTTTGTAAGCGAATCTTGAGTTAACATCAGCGGTCAATCTCCCCAAACACCACATCCTGAGTACCAATAATAGCGACCACATCAGCCAGCATATGCCCTTTAGCCATCTCGCCCATTGAAGCAAGATGAACAAAACCAGGCGCACGAATTTTCAGGCGATACGGCTTGTTAGCACCATCAGACACCAAATAAATACCAAACTCGCCTTTAGGATGTTCAACCGAAGCATAAGCCTCACCTTCAGGAACATGCATACCTTCAGAGAATAGTTTGAAGTGATGAATCAACTCCTCCATATTCGTCTTCATGGATTCGCGGCTAGGTGGTGCAAATTTATGATTATCCGTAATCACAGGACCTGCGTTCTCACGCAACCATTTTACGCACTGCTTGATAATGCGATTGGACTGGCGCATTTCTTCAATACGAACCAAATAACGGTCGTAACAATCGCCATTCACCCCAACAGGAATATCAAAATCTAGGCGGTCATATACTTCATATGGCTGTTTTTTACGCAGATCCCATTCAATACCAGAGCCTCGAAGCATTGGGCCAGAGAAGCCCAGTGCCTTAGCACGCTCAGGCGTCACCACACCAATGCCGACTGTACGCTGCTTCCAAATCCGATTTTCGGTCAGAAGCGTCTCGTAGTCGTCGACGCAGCCAGGGAAGCGATTCGTAAAATCTTCGATAAAGTCCAACAAGGAACCTTGGCGTGGCTCATTCAAGCGCGCCAATTCTTTGGCACTTTTAATTTTGGAATAAGAATACTGCGGCATCGTATCCGGCAGGTCTCGATAAACACCACCAGGACGATAATATGCAGCATGCAAACGCGCACCAGAAACGGCTTCATAACAGTCCATCAGATCTTCACGTTCACGGAACGCATAAAGAAAAACTGTCATCGCACCAATATCTAACGCGTGCGCACCAATCCACATCAAATGATTGAGAATACGTGTAATTTCATCAAACATGACACGAATATACTGAGCACGGATCGGCACTTGAATACCAGCCAATTTCTCAATCGCCATCACGTAGGCATGCTCATTACACATCATCGAAACGTAGTCCAGCCGATCCATGTACGGCACGGACTGGATAAACGTTTTATGCTCAGCAAGCTTCTCCGTACCGCGATGCAACAGACCAATATGAGGATCAGCGCGTACAATCACTTCGCCATCCATCTCAAGAACCAGTCGCAACACACCATGAGCAGCGGGATGCTGGGGACCGAAGTTGAGCGTAAAGTTACGAATCTCAGCCACCGTAGTTCTCCTCACGAATTATGCGAGGAGTATTCTCGCGAGGTTCAATCGTTATAGGCTGGTAAATCACACGGCCTTGAGTTGGGTCATAACGCATCTCAACATGTCCAGAGAGAGGAAAATCCTTGCGGAACGGATGACCAACAAAACCATAATCCGTCAAAATACGACGCAAATCAGGATGGCCATCAAAGACAATCCCAAACAAATCAAAAGCCTCTCGCTCAAACCAGTCGACAGAAGGCCAAACATTAATCAATGAAGGTACAACAGGGAAGCCATCATCTTCAGCAAAGAAACGCACGCGAAGACGGACATTACAAGCAAGAGAATTGAGATGAACAACAACCGCATAACGAGAGCCAGACCACGCCCCGTCTTGATATGTACTGTAATCAACCCCACAGAGGTCAATACACTGCTCAAATTTAAATTGATCTCGAAGGGCAAGACAGGTCTCTACAATAGAAGAGGCCTGACAAACAAGTGTTAATTCACCATAAGAAATCGTAGAGGAGACGAGACCGGAGCCCAGCGCTGCCTCTAGGGACGATTTTAATGTTTCCAGTGTGGTTGACATGGACTGTCACCTCAGCGCGCGATGGTATAAGTACGTTTAATTTTATTCTGAAGCTGAATAATGCCATAAAGCAGTGCCTCTGCCGTAGGAGGACAACCCGGCACATAAACATCAACGGGCACCACACGGTCACAGCCACGAACGACAGAATAAGAATAGTGATAATAGCCACCACCATTTGCACACGACCCCATGGAGATCACCCAGCGGGGTTCAGCCATTTGATCGTAAACCTTGCGCAAGGCAGGTGCCATTTTATTACAGAGGGTGCCAGCAACAATCATTAGGTCTGACTGCCGAGGACTTGGGCGAAACACGATGCCGAACCGATCTAGATCGTAACGTGCAGCGCCCGCTTGCATCATTTCAACTGCGCAGCAAGCCAAACCAAAGGTCATCGGCCACAAAGAACCTGTACGACTCCAGTTAATTAACTTATCTGCAGTTGTTGTCACAAACCCTTTTTCGAGTACGCCTTCTATTCCCATTCCAGCGCTCCTTTTTTCCACTCATAAATAAAACCGACAACGAGAATGGCCAAGAAGATCAGCATGGCAACAAAACCGAACATACCGATTTCCTTGAGAACTACAGCCCAAGGAAACAAAAAGGCAATCTCAAGATCAAAAAGAATAAAAAGAATAGCAACCAGATAGTAGCGAACATCGAATTTCATTCGAGCATCTTCAAACGCTTCGAAGCCGCACTCATAAGGAGAGTTTTTTTCCGGATCAGGCCGAGAGGTTGAAATGAGCGCCCCAATAACGATAGGCCCCACACCAACCATTAACCCCACGACCACAAAAAGCAATATCGGAAAATAGTTATTGAGCATTTCCCGTTCACCTCTTGAAAAAAGGAGGCTATAGCCTCCTTTTGTTAAGAAATAAGTTGCTGAACAACAACTTATTATTATGGTGCCGACAGTGAGACTCGAACTCACACAGCCTAAGCCACTACCCCCTCAAGATAGCGTGTCTACCAATTTCACCATGTCGGCCTTAAAAACATCACTCTGGTATCACTTTACCCGGAGCCTGAGTCTGATTTTTTTCTACTATGCTTTTAGCGGCACCTGACTCCATAACACCTAGGCCAGAACCACTACCGGAAATTAGGGTTAATCCGATACATGTAGAGAAAAATATTACCGCAGCAACTGCAGTAAAACGACTCATAAAATTTGCAGACCCAGCAGAGCCAAACAAACCAGAACTAGCACCACTTCCAAACGCCGCACCAGCATCGGCGCCTTTTCCATGTTGCATCAAAATCAAAACAATCACCGTAAGAGCAGAAACTAAATTCAGAATCCACACTAACGTTTTTATTATTTCCATAATTTTATCTACTTTTCTGCAGCCTGACAAATCTTTTCAAAAAGACGTGCATCAAGGGAAGCACCGCCAACAAGAAGACCACCGATTAATTCAGAACCAAGCAATTCTTCTGCGTTTTCGGGTTTAACACTGCCCCCGTAGAGGACCGAGATACTAGCACAATCACACCCTAGTTTGGCAAGTTGATTTTTTAAAAAAGAATGAACTTCTTCAATATCTGCCAAACAAGGAGTTTTTCCCGTGCCAATCGCCCAAACGGGCTCATAAGCCAATAAAAAGTGATTTGAATTAGACAAAACAACAGAAAGGCCATTTAGCTGCTCACCAATTGCATCTAATGCTTGGCCAGATTCGCGCGCCTCCAAAGACTCTCCCAAGCACACAATCGGGATTAACCCCGCATTAAATGCGGCACGGATTTTCTCGGACAGTAGAGCATCGGTTTCCTTAGCTTCTTTACGACGCTCAGAGTGCCCGATCAAAACATATCGGCAAGACAAATCCACCAACATCTCAGCAGAAACCTCTCCCGTATGCGCACCCTCACCAGTAAACGCACTCACGTCTTGAGCAGCCAATCCAATTGGAGAAGCTTTAATCCACTCGCCCACAGCATGGAGATACGGTACAGGCGGCGCAATCACCACATTGTCATGACAACACGAGGCTGCATCCAACAAATTGGAAACCAAATCGCGGCACATCGCCAAACGACCATGCATCTTCCAATTACCAACGATTAATTTTTGATCACGATAAGTCATGGAAAAGTAAAGGAAAATTATAAGCCGCCGGATTATAACCGCCCACCCCACCAAGTCAAGAAAGCATCATGCCTGGCACTTGTAATATATCTGACACTTTCCATCGCTAACATCAGCATCCACTAACGTTTGATTCGTTCATTTTTGACCAAAAGGAAAGCTAAATGAAGTTGACTCTTCGCCTTGCATGTGTCGCCGCAGCCGGCACGTTATTCTCCTCCTACGCAGCGGCTGATATCACAGGTGCTGGTGCAACTTTCCCCTATCCGCTGTATGCGAAATGGGCTGAGGCTTACAAAGCAAAAACCAATATCGGCATGAACTACCAATCTATTGGTTCAGGCGGTGGTATCAAACAAATCAAATCGAAAACGGTTGATTTTGGGGCATCTGACAAACCTCTTTCCCCAGAAGAACTCAGCAGCTCTGGCCTAATTCAATTCCCGACAGTTGTTGGTGGCGTTGTTCCTGTCATTAACTTACCAGGCGTAACCTCTGGCCAGGTTAAATTGACGGGCCCTCTTCTTGCCGACATCTATCTTGGGAAAATCAGCAAGTGGAACGACCCCGCTATTCGCCAACTCAACCCTGGCGTGAACTTCCCCGACCAAGCCATTACTGTAGTACGTCGCTCAGATGGCTCGGGCACCACTTTCATTTGGACAAATTACCTGTCTAAAGTGTCTGCAGACTGGAAAACAAAAGTAGGCGAAAGCACAGCCGTTAGCTGGCCTGTTGGTGTGGGCGGTAAAGGCAACGAAGGCGTTGCAAACTACGTCACACGGATTAAGGGCGCGATTGGCTATGTTGAATATGCCTACGCCAAGCAAAACAAAATTGCTTACACCGCACTCAAAAATAAAGACGGCCAATTCAGCAAACCTAGCGAAGAAAGCTTCAAAGCCGCAGCTGCAAACGCGGACTGGAAAAAAGCACCCGGTTTTCAGCTGATTCTCACAGAACAACCTGGCAAAGCCACTTGGCCAATTTCTGGCGCGACGTTCATCTTGATGCAAAAGAAAACAGACAAGCCAGAGCAATCTTTGCAGTCAATGAAATTCTTTGACTGGGCCTACAAAGAAGGCGACAAAATGGCAGCAGGCTTGGACTACATTCCGCTACCAGATAACGTCACTGCGCTGATTCGTGAAGAATGGAAAACAGTCACCGACCATAACGGCGCTCCAGTCTGGAAATAATGCCGAACCTCTAATCGCGACCCTTCGGCGGTAAACACACTTCGCGATCTTGAGGAATCCAGCCGGGGAGAACGCTCTCCCCGGCTTTTTATCTGGCACATTCAGAGAGAATGAAATGCAAACACTGCAAGACGAAGGCATGCTCAAGATGCAAAGACGCCTCGACATGCTATTCCGAGGCATCACCCGGACCTTTGCTTTTTTTGTTTTAGCAACACTCATTGGGATCATCATTTCGCTGATTATTGGCGCAATTCCATCCATTGAGAAATTTGGTTTCCACTTCTTAGTCGATGCAACTTGGGATCCTGTTAATGAACATTTCGGGGGATTAGCCCCTATCTACGGAACCCTCGTTACCGCGATTATTGCGCTACTTATTGGCGTACCAGCGAGCTTTGGTATCGCGATATTTTTGACTGAGCTTTGCCCGAACTGGCTCCGCCGCCCTCTTGGCATTGCGATTGAATTACTTGCAGGGATCCCCTCGATCATTTACGGGATGTGGGGCTTGTTTGTTTTTGCGCCCTTATTTGGCGAATATGTTCAGCCCTTCATTATCGAACACCTTGGCGCGCTACCTGGAATTGGCTTTATGTTCCAAGGAGCACCAATGGGCATCGGTATCTTCGCCGCAGGCCTGATTCTCGGCATTATGGTGATCCCGTTCATTGCATCGGTTATGCGCGACGTCTTCGAAATCGTCCCACCGATGCTTAAAGAATCCGCCTACGGACTCGGCGCAACAACATGGGAAGTCGTTCGCCACGTTGTGCTGCCTTATACCAAAACCGGCGTGATTGGCGGGGTGATGCTCGGGCTGGGGCGCGCACTTGGGGAAACCATGGCGGTCACATTTATTATTGGTAATGCCTATCAAATGTCCGGCTCATTTATGGACCCAGGTAACTCGATTGCCTCCGCGCTTGCAAATGAATTTGCAGAAGCACAAGAAGGCGTTCATGTCGCCTCGCTGATTGAACTTGGTCTGATCTTATTCTTCATTACCTTTGTCGTTCTAGCCTGCTCGAAGCTCTTGCTACTCCGCTTAGCGAAAGCCGAAGGCAAAAAATCCTAAAAGGCGCATCATGAACAATGCAATTTATCAACGCCGTCGCCTCATTAATCGCTTTAACTTGCTGATGTCGATTCTTGCGGTAGGGTTTGGCCTCTTTTGGCTGGCATGGATTCTTTACACCCTATTTAGCTACGGCTTTAGCGGTATTTCTTTAGACACTTTCACCAAAATCACCCCGCCACCAGGAAGCGCAGGGGGTCTAGCAAATGCAATTTATGGCAGCTTGCTCATGACCCTATTCGGCACGCTGTTTGGTACGCCCATTGGAATTTTGGCCGGCGTCTATCTGGCAGAGTTTGGCAGCCGAGGCTGGCTAGCGCCCGCCACACGCTTCATCAATGATATTTTGCTGTCAGCACCGTCCATCGTAATCGGCCTGTTCATCTACGAAATGTATGTTGTCTCTGTCGGACATTTTTCGGGCTGGGCTGGCTCGCTCGCACTGTCACTCATCGTCATTCCTGTGGTCGTGCGCACTACAGAAAACATGCTGAAATTAGTGCCAAACAGCCTGCGCGAAGCCGCTGCAGCGCTCGGCGCGCCGCAGTGGAAAATCATCATGTACATCACTCTGCGCTCTTCAAAAGCCGGTGTTATGACAGGGATTTTGCTCGCGGTAGCACGCATCTCCGGCGAAACCGCACCGCTCCTCTTTACAGCGCTGAACAATCAGTTCTGGAACTCCAATATGAATGAGCCGATGGCAAACCTTCCCATCGTGATCTTCCAATTTGCCATGAGTCCCTATGAAGATTGGCATGCCCTCGCATGGGCAGGCTCTCTGATTGTGACCCTCAGCGTCCTTACCCTTAACATCGTTGCTCGCTGGCTCGGCAGTCAACAAACTTCTTCGAATTAAGGCATCAACATGACAGACTCTCAGAACAAAATTCAGGTCAACAACCTGAACTTCTTCTACGGCAATTTTCATGCGCTGAAGAATATCAATATGTCGATTGCGTCCAAGAAAGTGACTGCATTTATTGGACCATCAGGCTGCGGAAAATCGACGCTGCTGCGCACATTTAACCGCATGTATGAGCTTTACCCTGGCCTGCGGGCAGAAGGCGAAATCTTGCTGGAAGGCAACAACATTCTTGGCAAAGATGTCGACATCAACCTGCTTCGCGCTAAAGTTGGTATGGTTTTCCAAAAGCCGACCCCGTTTCCAATGTCGATTTATGACAACATCGCCTTCGGGGTCAAACTCTACGAAAACCTGTCACGCTCGGAAATGGACGACCGGATCGAGTGGGCCTTGAAAAAAGCTGCACTCTGGGAAGAAGTCAAAAATAAACTGAAACAATCCGGCAACTCCCTGTCGGGCGGCCAACAACAGCGCCTCTGCATCGCCCGTGCCGTAGCAACCCGCCCAGAAGTGCTCTTGCTTGATGAACCGACTTCAGCGCTTGACCCGATTTCGACGGCACAAATTGAAGAGCTTGTACACGAGCTCAAAGATCAATACACGATCGCCATCGTAACGCACAATATGCAACAAGCTGCACGGGTATCGGACTTTACGGCCTATATGTATTTAGGTGATTTGGTCGAATTCGGAGAAACCGATAGCATCTTCACCACGCCAAAACAAAAAGCAACGGAAGATTATATTACCGGTAAATTTGGTTAATTTAATCTAGGACCATCTTTAAATAAAAAGGCCGTTTATCCAATAAACGGCCTTTTCTATTCCAGCAAAAATCAATTTTTTATTTAATCAAATCGCAAGGTATAAAAAATATCGGCAGCACTCTCATCCCCAGCACGGGTCGAAAAAGACCAGTTTTTATTCAATTGATAACTAAGCTTAACCAACTGCCCTGCCCCCGCCAAGCCCTGCTCATAACTCAAATAAACCTTATCTGACAAACGCTTACCTAATTGAATCACACGCCCTTCTAAAGGCGTTCCCGAATTAGAAACCGAGGCTTTTCGATTCGATAACGAGCCAATCGAAATATCATCTAATCCAAACTGATGTGCCATTCTTTGCTGAAAAGACATCAATTCACTATCAGATAACAACGCGCTCGCTGCAGTCATCAGCAACTGCGAATCACTCGACTCGTCCGACAAGCTTTGCTTGCCTAATACCAGCCATGACAGCTTTTGAATATCGGGCACACTCGGCTCTGAAACTAAGCGCACACGAGGTGAATTCACTGTCCCCGAGATCGCAACACCCGCCGCTACATTTTGGGCGCGACGCATCGCCACAATATCCAAACCAGGGTTGTCCAGCGCGCCCTGAAAATTTACGATGCCACGCTCAATCGCTAAATTTTGTCCATACGCGACATACTGACCTTTGAGCACCTTAACCGCGCCCGAAGCCACCAAGCCCAGCTCAGGCTTGGTTGATAGTTTGACTACGCCACCCAAATTCACATCCACACCGCGACCAAAAACATGTAGTTGATCGCCTAAATCTAAAGATAAAACCGCATGAATAGGCCAAGTCGCTTTGGCCTCCGGCCGCGAGGCGCGCCCGTGGATGATCACATCTTCAGAAAGACGAGGCGTGTCGCCACGAGGAATTTCAATACTGCCGCGATCAACCCGAATCGCACCTTCGGCACTCAAACCTGCCGCCCCCCATTGCGCATTGATCTGACCGCTACCCACTAGTAATCGATCTGGGCGACTCACCATCGTGAACGCATGTAAGCGTGTTTTAAGGTTGGCAGAAAGCCCACGGCTGGAAAATAGTAAGCTCCCATCAGACTCAACCCAACCGTCGCCGCCCTTAAAACGAAGCTGCTCCAACGTCAGTCGCTGATCATTAAAACCTGCTCGCAACACCCCCTGCTCTAAAACCCAACCTTGACGCGCATCCCGAACCGCCAACTGCCCCCCATCAATATGCCCACTCAGACGAGGCGTCCCGACAGTTCCCGTAGCCGTCACTCGCGCGCGAAGGCGGCCATCCACCACCCACCACGGATTCAGCAATACACCCAAGGGTTTGATAGACGTCATCTCTGCGTCAAGCTGGGCGTCCAACAATGAAGATCGCCCCCAACGCCAGCGCCCCCCTTCGCGTACGAATGAGGTCTTTGCTTGCATCGAAAGCCCCCCCAAAGCAGAAGCCAGATCCCCCTGCACACGAAGCTGATCGTGATTTAAAGTCAAAAGCAGCTTGGCATCTTTCAGCCCCAAAGCTAAAGGATGGGCACCACCATCAGGCGGCAATACTGAAAAATCCCCTCGCTCACGAAATATTTGTACCTGACCGGCCAAACGCTCGAGCCATTGAACATCCCATGCTCCCCCCACATCCAACTGAGATGCAGCAATACGCGGATTCATCGCCAGCCACGGCAACAGCGACACGCGAGAAAATGTGCCTTTCGACTGAATCCCTTCGCCCTTTTTCCAAATCCATTGAGCCAAGCGCCAGCGCCCGCCTAATGCTTGAACATCCGCCGATTCAAGTGTGAACAGCTCGGGAGAAACTGACATTTTGACGGGTTTTGACAATGAGACCGGCCATGCTCCCTGATTCGACAACGCCTCAATTTTCCCCTGCCAGCGCATCGCAGAACTCAAGCCGCCTTGCAAGGCAATACGCATATCTAGCGCCTGCTTCGCCACGAGCCCTTGAGCAGCCAAAGTCAATCGATGATCACGCTGCACCCCCGAGGCTGAAACCGTCAGTTGGCGCACATCCAGCTGCGCTGCAGACAGCCCCTGCAACGAACCGGATAAACCCACCCGCCCCGTCGTCCCCGGCCACAACGCGCCATGTAATTCAGCCTGCGCCAGCTGCAAAATAGAGGGGATTCGAAGATTATTCGCCGACGCATTAATCTCTACCTGCGGATCAAGCCACTCGCCTATGGCCGCTAATTTCAGCGCCGCCCGCCCTGAAAATCCCGCACCTAACTCCGCTAATGCGGGAGCATCCACCTGAATAGCGAGCCGCTCACCACGCCGCCCGAATGCGCCAGAAGCGACCACATGGTTATGGCCCGCATGCAGAGCCACATCCATGCTTTCAACATGATCACCTTGCACATGCACTTTGCCGTGTCCAGAGAGCGGAACCGCCTGCAAAGTGCTAGGCAAAATCGTCCATGAACTCTCCAACACCTTCTTCGGCAACAGCGCGCCTTGCCCCTGCCATTGCACATTCAACTGAGAGCGCGGCCAACTCGGCCAAAAGCGCGACAAATCAATATCAACACTGCTTACACGCCCAGAAAAAGCATGTGGTGCGGCTAATGACCACTCTCCAGACATATTCAGCTGGGCGCGATGCTCTGAGAAAACAGCTTGCTTAAGCTGAACACGCGGAGGAAGCGAAGAAGTATGGGGAAGATACGCAATTTGCGCGGTCAATTTCCGCGCACCATCACGCCAGTCCACGGCCACCACCGGCTGCTCAATCCGACCTTGCACGCTGATAACCCCACTAATCTCAGTCGCAGGGGCTGCAGACCCCCAGCATTCTGCGGCATTGACATCGAACCACTGGGTTTGAAGATTGAGGTGCGAGCGTGTGATTTGGCCATCAAACCCCAGCGCTCCACCTAATAAAGCAATGCGGCCGGCAGACAACGCCAAGCCGTCAGGATTTAAACGCATTTGCGTCGAAAGCGTGTGAAAGGGCAGATGTTGCGCGCTGAAATGACCGGGCTGGACATTTTGAATCGATAGCACCCCAACCCTTTCCGCGTTCGGCCCAGTGGGCTTAGGAAGCAACAACTCACCCGAAAGCATCGCGGTAGGTGCACTCGGGACAATACTGGCTGGATTCCAATGCGCGAACGTTAGCTGCGCCTGTTGAACCACCGCCCCGATCGAACCGGCAAATGGCTGCAGCTCAGCCTTGCCCTGAGCAGACAAGCCCAAGCTATCCGCCTGTAACTGCAACTGGACGTGAGATAACGAGCCGGTAACCGCCAATTGAGCTTGGCTTGGCTGTTGAGTGGTGCCCCCCGCCCACGCCAGTTGCCCTTTTAAAGCAAAGGGACGCGCAACCTGTACAGACAGGCCACCATTCATCTGCCCCCACGGACTCCGCACTTCCGACAAGGTCAAACGATGCTGCTGAGGCTGACTTTCAAAACGTCCGAGCAGTCCAGTCAAGATCGGCTGATGATCAATCGTCACGCCACCGAGCTCTATTTTTTGCACTTGAACGGTCACAGGCGACGCCAAAGAGGACGGGAGGGTCAAAGGATCTGATGAAGGCTGGCGTGCCTGATAATCGACTTGCCCCAGTTTAAGCAATTGAATATCCACATGCGCTGACCGCAACTGCAGCGGCGACCATGCCAGCTCCAGTCGATCAAGCTGAAGCTGTAAGTTGGCATTCTGAAACTGCACACCAGAAAGCACCAAATGATCGAGTCGCCCCTCTGCGCGTTCAATCTTGAGCTGGGTGCTGAGCGCTGAGATGCCACGCGCCAGCATATTCAGCCCCCAAGATGATCCTAACAGCACACCGAAAAGCACAATCACCCCTACGATGAACGCCAGTCCCCAGCCGAGAAAGCGGAGTCTGCATGGACGTGCGGGGGGGCGCGGTGGAGGTGAATCAGGAGACAAATCGATTTCAGTGGTGGACATCAGAACGCCATATTCAAAGAAAAATGCATACGCCAATTCGACTCTGCCGCACCGTAAGCCAAGTCCAGCGCCAAAGGCCCGATCGGACTAGCCCAGCGCGCCCCAACGCCATAGGCATGGACTGGACGATAATGGGCCCAATTGGCTGCGGCATTGCCTGCATCCATAAAAACAGCCCCCTCCCAATGGCGCGCCACAGGGTGCAAATATTCGATACTCGCAACAGCCAAGACCTGCCCACCGGCGACACTACCATCCGCTAGCTTGACCCCTAAGCTCTCAAAACTATACCCACGGATGCTTTGGCTACCACCCGTGCGAAACAAGACCTCATTTGGTACTTGATCGGGCATTTCAGCAAAAACTTGCCCCGCCTCAGCGCGGACCACCCACCGGCCCTTCGTGGCACTAAGCGGCCAGTAGCCGACGCCGCGCACAAACCATCGAGAAAATGAGGTATCAGACAGCACCCCATGCACAGCGCCCCCCAATTCCGCACGCCAAATCGTGCCACGACGCGGATAAAGCACATTATCCACATCCCGCCGCGTCCACTGCCAATTCAAGGTCAATGCGCGGCGACGTTGTTCTGACTGCGGCGTAAAAGCGGACTCTTCAAGATATTGCACAGCAAAATTACGATCAATCCAGCCTCGGGCCTGACTTCGGCTCGCACGCAGGCTGCGGGTATGCGTTTCTAAACCCTGCACATCTTTATTTTCTTGGCGCAACACCAGATCATCAACGTAGCCTTTTTCATCCACTGGCAACGTCAAGCTTAAATTGGCAGACTGCTGTAGAAGTTCCCATGTTGTCTGCGCTTTGAGAATCCAACCACGATCAAAGAGATTGGCGTGCTGATAGGACAGCTCTGCGCGCTCACCCGTATTGCTGCTATAGCCGACACCGACGCCCACTTTTTGCGTAGGCGCTTCGGTCACAGTCAATTGAATTGGGGTACGGTCGGGATGGGATAGATCCAGCTCGGTATCGACAAACACGCTGTCAAAATACGGCGTGTTTTGTAGCGCAGTTTGAAAATCAAGCAAGCTCTGCTGAGAATAAGGCGCGCCGACAGAAAAACCTGTGAGGTGATGAACAATCGATTCAGGGTAGCGCTTCAAGCCGGTGACGCGTACTGGCCCAAGCGTAAACAGCGGCCCACTATCATAGGTGACATGTAGATCGGCCAAACCGTTTTGGGGATCAACTTGAACCGCGCTGTTCGAGACTTTGGCAGCAGGAAAGCGATCGCGCAGTAAGCTTTGTAAGCCGCGTTTTTTCGCGGTGCGCCAGTTGGCATCAATAAAAGCCTCGCCTTTTGTAAGAGGCCATTCTTCTTGAATAAGTTGCTGCCATGCCGCAGCATCGGGCTGCTTTAACACCTCACCGACGAGCTGCACATCAACCTGCCCAACATGCGCTTGCTGCCCGGGATTCACCTGCAAATGCACCTGCCACACATCGGGGGTGCTGCGATCAATATTGGCGGTAATGGCGGCCTGAAAGTAGCCCTCAGTGTCGAGCAGATGCTGCGCTTCTTCTGGCAAAAGATCGACCATGCGCGCGAGCTGCTCGGGTGTGATGCGCTCGTTGTCCCGCCATCGCCAGACATCGAGATGATTTTCGAGCAAGGCACGCACCGATTCTGGTGCATCTAAATGCAGTTCAAAGCGAAACGCCTGTGCAGAAATAGCCCACCCACACAAGACGCAACACAAGCCAATTCGAAGAAAACCCACCATTGACGCATCACAGGCAAAGAAGATTTTGCATCATACCGCGTTCTGCTCACGCCGCTGTATTTGTGGCATTGCACCGCAAAACAGAATGCGCCTGCGTGCCTTTAATCGCGATGGTTTGAAATGAAACGCTTCATTAGGCGTAACGCACAAGACCTGTAGGGAATAAAGCAGGTGCACTAGACTCTTTAGCTTGCTGCGCTTTTTTAAGACATTGATTTGCACAGGAGGCACAACGCCCGCACTCACTGGCAACACCCAACTCTCGGCGCAAATCTTTGAGCGTCCGCGCACCTTGGTTCACCGCGACCGTAATTTGCCGCTCGGTGACGGCCTGACAAACACAGATGTACATGATCGATTGCTCACTGAAAATATGAGAACTGTTCTCAATATGGTATACAAATGAGAATAGATGTCAACAAAAAAGCCGCCTTTTTACAGGCGGCTTTTGAGCAAACTTCACGCAAGAAAGTGCGAGGCTGTTTAGATTTTTGACTGCAAATAATTGGGAAGGCTCACCTGATCAATCAAACTGTGCTGAGTTTCAAGCCAATCAATCGCTTCTTCGCAATGCTCTAGCAACTCTTCCAACAAGTCTCGGCTGACATAGTCTTGCTCCGCTTCACACAGAGCAATACCTTCGATCAACAGAGGGCGATGAATCGTTTGCTCATAGGTCAAATCGCCTTGCAAACATTCAACTGCATGCTCTCCAATCAAGAGCTTGCCCAAGCTTTGCAAGTTTGGCAGACCTTCCAAAAACAAAATACGCTCAATCAACTCATCGGCTTCTTTCATCACGCGAATGGACTGTTTGTACTGGTAGTCATTGAGTTTTTCTAAACCCCAGTTGCGGAACATCCGTGCGTGCAAAAAGTACTGATTAATCGCTGTCAGCTCATTTTTGAGCACTTTATTCAGCAGATCAACGACCTTTTTTTGACCCTTCATCTTTTTCCCCTTAGACCGCGTTGCCGCTGTGCATTTGGCTTTGCAAGTAATTCGCTAACCCGATTTGTTCGATCAGGCGCAATTGCTTTTCCAAGAAATAGGCATGATCCATTTCGGTGTCTTCCAACTGCACAACCAACATATCGCGCGACACATAGTCTTGAGCCTTTTCGCAGGCCGCGATCGCTTTTTTGAGGGCTTTATCCACGCGATACTCCAAAGCCAAATCGGCCTCGATCATTTCTAAAGCGTTTTGCGCGGCAGCCAGCGGCTCGCGTTTTGCCAAGTCAGGCTGCCCCTCTAAGAACAAGATACGCTGAATCAACGCCCGCGCGTGCTGGCGCTCGTGATCGGATTCGTGCAGCGTTTTTTCAGCCAAGGCGGTCAGCCCCCAATCAGCGTACTTTTCTGCATGCAACAAATACTGATCGACGGCCGTCAATTCGCCCGCCAGCAAGGTGTTGAGCACCTCAAGAATTTTTTTATCGCCCTTCATAAGACCCTCTCCAAAGGATTTTTAAACGTCTCCACCAACCATAGAACGCATTCATGAATTTGTTGGTATGAATGCACTCTAACGCGGGAACAAGGCTAACCTTGAACACGCATCTGCACATCCAGTGTGACCGACAACGCGAATGGAATCAAATGGGCTGCGAGAAGGCCACGATTTAGGGGAAATTTGTGATGAAAAATTTAGATAAAAAACGGCCAGCAAGCGATTTGCCAAACAAAAAAGCCAACCCCAAAAGAGGTTGGCTTTTTTCATTCTGGTGGGCCCCCCGAGAGTCGAACTCGGCACCAACGGATTATGAGTCCGCTGCTCTAACCAAGCATGAGCTAGAGGCCCGAAAGCGGGTCCACTGACACCAAAAATTAGCTGTTGGCGCGGTGAAGGGCGGCATTGTAACACAGCACGCCGGCAACACGAATAGCGCTATTTCACGTTGCCACCACAAATATTACTGGCCGCCCGGCTCCGAATCCAAGAAGCTCCGCAAGCGCTCCGAGCGAGTCGGGTGACGCAGTTTGCGCAAGGCTTTGGCTTCAATCTGACGAATCCGCTCACGCGTCACATCAAACTGCTTGCCGACCTCTTCCAGCGTATGGTCGGTATTCATTTCAATGCCGAAACGCATCCGCAACACCTTCGCCTCACGCGGTGTCAACGAGTCCAGCACCTCTTTTGTCGCCTCTTTCAGGCTGGAATACATAGCGGCATCGGCAGGTGCGGTGGTTTGGCTGTCCTCGATAAAATCGCCCAAGTGAGAATCGTCGTCGTCGCCAATCGGTGTTTCCATCGAAATCGGCTCTTTCGAGATTTTCATGATTTTGCGGATTTTATCCTCAGGCATTTCCATGCGCTCTGCCAATTCGGCCGGATCCGGCTCGGCACCAGTTTCTTGCAGAATTTGGCGATTAATACGGTTCATTTTGTTGATCGTTTCGATCATATGAACCGGAATCCGAATGGTGCGCGCCTGATCAGCAATCGAGCGGGTAATCGCCTGACGGATCCACCAAGTAGCATAGGTAGAGAACTTGTAGCCGCGACGATATTCGAACTTATCCACAGCCTTCATCAAACCAATATTGCCTTCTTGAATCAGATCAAGGAATTGCAAACCACGGTTGGTATATTTCTTCGCGATCGAAATCACCAGACGCAAGTTCGCCTCAATCATTTCGCGCTTAGCTTTACGCGCTTTTGCTTCGCCGGTCGCCATTTGGCGATTGATTTCTTTCAGCTCTTTAATCGAAATCATGGCGCGATCTTGCAAGGCCCGCAGCTTGTCTTGTTTTTCAAGAATGGCGTGCTGATAGCGTACAAGCGTCGCAACAAAAGGCTTGCCAGAGTCGAGCATGTCTTCGACCCATTGCGGATTGCATTCGTTGCCGGGGAAGGTATCGATCAGCAATTGGCGCGGCATTTTGACTTTGGACAGGCAAATATCTTGGATTTCACGCTCATGCGCGCGCACTTCATCGACACTGCTCTTAAGGCTGTCGCAGAGCGCTTCGACTTGTTTCACGGAGAAACGAACCTTCATAAATTCCGCAGAAATTGCTTGCTGAATTTCAAGGTACTGTTTGCTTTGTGAGCCGTGTTTGGTCAGCGCTTTGAGCATTTTGTCGTACAAGACGCGAACCAATGCAAAGTGCTCGATGGTTTGCTTTTTCAGCTCTTCTAAGTTGGCGGAAGCAATGGCGCTCGGATCTTCCTCTTCGCCGTCTTCATCGTCCTCATCATCATCGCTGTCGTCGCCCTCTTCAGGCACCGGCTCGGCAAACTCTTTTTCTTCTTCTTCGATCGCATCGGGATCAATGATGCCATCGACAACTTCATCGACACGCGCCTCATCTTTTTCAACGCGGTCGATCAAGGCGAGGACTTCGGCGATGGTGCCGGGGCACGCAGAAATGGCCTGAATCATGTGCTTCAGACCATCTTCAATACGCTTGGCAATTTCAATCTCGCCCTCGCGGGTCAAGAGCTCAACCGAACCCATTTCGCGCATATACATGCGCACGGGATCAGTTGTCCGGCCAAACTCAGCATCCACTGTAGACAGTGCTGCCTCGGCCTCTTCGACCGCATCTTCATCGGCAACAGAGGGGGTGGCATCGGACATGAGCAACTGCTCGGCATCGGGTGCCTCGTCATAAACGAGAATACCCAAGCCAGCAATCATGATAATAATGTTTTCGATCTGCTCAGCGTCAGACACTTCTTCTGGCAAGTGATCGTTAATTTCGGCAAAGGTGAGATATCCCCGTTCTTTGCCAAGTGCAATCAACTGGCGCAAGCGCTTACGTTGCTCATCAGCATTGTTTTCGCCAATGATTTGTACATTCAGATCTACGTCTTTGCTACTGTTCGGATTGGCCGCCATCTTGCTTCCTGCTCGAATCTAGCTCACATATGTTAAATGTAACATAGCCATACCGACCCTAATTACGACTCAATGGGTCGGGTGAGTAGTGCTAAAAGCTCCCGTTTTTCGGATGCTTCTAGCCCTCCATGGCTATCCTTATGCTTTAAATAATCCAGTCGTGCCGAAATAAATTGGCCCGCGAGTTTTTTTAAAGCATCTTCAAACTCAACACTATCTACTACTTGAGACAAGGCAGGATCGTGTTGCATTAATACGCCCGCCATCGCCTCGATTTGCTGCCATTCCGGCGCGGCTCTGAGGTATTCCCAAAGTTGTTGAGGCGCAAGGTCTTGGCTTTCTGCCCTCTGGGCAATGCGGCACACGGCCGCCAATATCGCCATATCACCTTCACACTCGACTTCGGGGAGATGTACCTTCAAAGCCAAGACCGGATCTAGCATGATCCAACGTAATACTTTTCTGGCTAAAGAAACCTGTGGACGCTGTACAGAGGGTGGCGGGCGGTGACCGCGCTGCCCAGATGCTCGCGTCTGAACGATTCCAATCAGTTGATCAAATTCGCTTAGTTCTACTTTAGTCAATTCGGCCAAACGTTTCCGAATCATCAGGCTCAATGCCGGTGCGCGAACTTCGCGAACCAATGGCCCCGCCCGCCGAATACATTCGGCACGGCCTTCTGAGGTCGACAAATCTGCCAACTCACACAAGCCCCGAATGAAGTACACCGACAAAGGCAAAGCCGTGGTTTCAATCGCCTGTTCAAAGGCCTCTGCACCATATTCGCGGACAAAACTGTCAGGGTCATGGCCATCCGGCAAAAACAAAAACGACAATAATTTGCCATCTTGTAGACGAGAAAGGCTATTCTCAAGCGCCCGCCACGCGGCGCGCTTACCAGCCGAATCACCATCAAAGCAAAAGACGATTTGGTCTGCTTGGCGCATCAAAACTTCGATATGGTGCGGTGTGGTCGCCGTCCCTAAAGTCGCTACAGCATATGAAATACCATGTTGGGCCAACATCACCACATCCATATAGCCTTCGACGACGAGCACGCAATTTTTTTCACGAATTGCCTGCCGCCCCTCAAATAAGCCATATAACTCACGCCCTTTTTCAAAAAGAGGCGTTTCGGGGGAGTTCAAATACTTTGGCTCACCCGAGCCTAAAACTCGGCCACCAAACCCAATCATCACCCCGCGGGCATTGCGAATCGGAAACATAATTCGCTCCCGAAATCGGTCATAGCGTGCGCCGTCTTCTTTCTGAATTAACAAACCACACTCAATCAGAGCAGGGTCCATATAGTCAGAAAATACACTTTGCAAACTATTCCAACCCGATGGCGCGAAACCCAGCAAAAAACGGGCGGCAATCACACCGCTCACACCACGCGACTTGAGATACTCAATGGCCTCGGGACTGTTTTTTAAGGTGTGTTTATAAAAGCGAACGGCAAGCGCGAGATAATCTTGCAATGCGGACAGCTGTTCACGCTTTGCAGAAAGCGCCTGACGATCGCCTTGCCCTGCAACCTTGGGAACAGGCATACCCAAACGAGTCGCCAAATCCTCCACGGCATCAACAAACCCCATCCCGCCATATTCCATCAAAAAACTAATCGCATTGCCGTGCGCCCCACAGCCAAAGCAGTGATAAAACTGTTTTTGCGGGCTTACAGAAAACGACGGCGATTTTTCTTTATGGAAAGGACAGCACGCCATGTAGTTATGGCCACTTTTTTTCAGTGGCACGTAGTGCTCGATGACCTCAACAATGTCAGCGCGCGCTAAAACTTGGTCGATAAAATCCTGCGGGATCATCCGCGCCTAACTTACAGTGCAGCCAAACGAGCTTTGATGCGGCCAGACACTTCGGCCATATCGACACGACCAGCGAGGGCAGGCTTGACGACGCCAATAACCTTGCCCATGTCTTGCGGGCCGCTTGCATTGACGGCGGCCATTGCACTGGCAATCGCAGCATCAATTTCTTCGTCGGACAAAGCGGCAGGCATGTAAGTGGACAGCACGGAAATTTCAAAATTCTCTTTGTCGGCCAACTCTTGGCGACCGGCATTTTGGTATTGGCTCGCGGAATCGCGGCGCTGCTTCAGCATTTTATCAATTACAGCCACAATTGCTGCGTCATCCAGCTCGATACGCTCATCGACTTCTTTTTGTTTCATCGCGGCCATGAGCAAACGAATCGTGCCAAGGCGGTCGGCCTCACGCGCTTTCATGGCAGATTTCATATCATCTTGAATACGGGCTTTTAGGCTCATGGGAGACTCTCCGAGGGTAGAAACATGCCTATCAGGACGACAGGCTGAAAACGGCGAAACCGCAAGCTTACGCTCGCGGTTTCGTTGCATATCGCGGAATGAGACCGAGATATCAGTAGAGTTTGGGCGGCAGTGTCTGGCTGCGCAGGCGCTTGTAATGGCGCTTAACGGCAGCGGCTTTCTTACGCTTACGCTCAGCTGTAGGCTTCTCGTAGAACTCACGCGCACGCAGTTCGGTCAGAAGACCTGTTTTCTCGACACCACGTTTAAAACGGCGCATTGCCACTTCAAACGGCTCATTCTCTTTCACGCGAACGCTTGGCATGAAAAATCACCAGTCCTTTACAAGATAAAAAAAACAGCAAATGAACTGATGATTTTATCAGTTTTTTATGACTTATAAAACCCTGATTTGAAAAGAATCTTTATGAGGCCGAAGAAATTCGTCCAGCGACCGGCGAACTTGGGCTGCCGTGGTACAGTTTTTTCGGCATTCTGCCCGCCAAAAACGCCTCACGACCGGCCTCAACCCCCAAACGCATCGCACGTGCCATACGAATAGGATCACCCGCTGCCGCAATCGCGGTATTCATCAAAATCCCGTCACACCCCAGCTCCATTGCAATCGCGGCATCGCTCGCGGTTCCAACCCCAGCGTCGACCAAGACCGGCACCTTGCTTTGCTCAATAATCAGCTGCAAATTCCACGGATTCAAAATCCCCATCCCCGAGCCAATCAGACTCGCCAGCGGCATAATCGCGCAGCAACCAATTTCTTCCAACTGGCGCGCAATAATCGGATCATCGCTGGTGTACACCATCACATCAAAACCTTCTTTAACCAACGTTTCAGCTGCTTTGAGGGTTTCTGTGACATTTGGAAAGAGCGTTTTTTCATCGCCCAATACTTCAAGTTTAACCAAACGATGATCGTCTAATAGCTCACGTGCCAAACGTAAAGTCCGCACCGCGTCTTCTGCGCTATAGCAACCGGCTGTATTTGGCAGCAAGGTATAGCGATTTGCGGGCAAGGCATCCAATAAATTTGGCTCGTTTGCATTTTGGCCCAGATTAACCCGACGGATCGCAACCGTGACAATTTCTGCACCCGAAGCATCCAATGCCTGAGCCGTCTCGGTGAAGTCTTTATATTTTCCAGTGCCCACTAACAGCCGAGAACCATACGCCCGACCGGCAATCACAAGCTGATCCATTACCATTCCTTAGGTCTTTATCCAAAAACGCCCATCACGTTCCAACAACGCCATACCGGCCCATTCTAGGTCACGATATGGATTACCCTCCACCGACCGCGACAACCAGCTCAATAGAATCGCCCTCAGCGAGCACTGTCTCTGCATAACGACTACGCGGCACAATTTCGCCATTGAGCTCACATGCCACTCGCTTTCCAGCGAGCGCGAGCAATTGCAATGCATCGCTTAAATATGCCGATTCAGGCAACGTATACGACACACCATTAATCAAAATATTCATATTGTTAAACCAGAATCAACCACGGGTAGCACGTACCACGGCAGGCTGAGATTGAATGCCTAACAGAACAGTATCCAAATGCGTCACACCTTCAACTTGAAGCCGGAAACGAATTTGCACATACCCCTCGCCAGAATGGGCGTCTTGCATATCAACGCTTTCAATATTGGCCGAAGCTTCAGTGATCGCAGCGGCAACGCTAGCCAGTGCACCGCGCTCGCTTTTTGCCAAAACTAAGACCGGCACGCCAAACAGAGCAGGTTGAACAAGATCCCACTCCATGTCCAATAATTTTTCTGCGTCGATTTTATGTGCATTCGCACAATCATGGCGATGCACCAAGACACCTTGACCCTTATTCACTGTGCCGACCACCACATCGCCCGGAATCGGATTGCAACACGGGGAGAATTGCAAAGAAGCGCCTTCGGTCCCCCGAATGGTGATCGGGCCTGAGCGAACACTGGCGCCAAGCGCTTCACCCGCAATTTCTAACAAGCGACTCGCCACCACCACCGGCAGCTGCTTGCCTGTCCCAATGTCCGACAAGACATCCAAGCGCGTATGACCACGCTCGGCAAACTCACGAAGGTACATTTCCCACACTTCGGCATCCAGCGTAAAGCCTCGTGTCGAAAGTGAGTTCACCGACTGCACCAAGAGACGCTCGCCCAATTCGACCGCTTCCTCTCGATGCATGCCTTTTAAGAAGTTGCGAATATGGCTCCGTGCGCGGCCACTGGTCACAAACCCTAACCAAGACGGATTTGGCTTGGCGTGCGGGGCCGTGATCACCTCAACTTGATCGCCATTTTTCAGCCGCGTTCGCAGCGAAACCATTTCATGGTTCACCTTTGCACCGGTGCAACGATGGCCAATATCAGTGTGCACAGCATACGCAAAATCGACGGCGGTCGACCCCTGAGGCAAAACCATAATCTTGCCTTTGGGCGTGAAAACATACACTTCGTCAGGGAATAAATCGACCTTGATATGCTCTAAAAATTCGATCGCATCGCCAGACTCGGCTTGAATATCCAAAATATCCTGTAACCATTGATGTGTGCGCTGTTGCGCCTGATCAATCGAGGCGTCGCCGGACTTATACATCCAATGGCTTGCCACACCGGTTTCAGCAATCCGATGCATTTCTTGAGTGCGAATCTGAATTTCAATGGGGGTGCCGTACGGGCCGAACAACGTGGTATGGAGCGACTGGTAGCCATTGCCCTTAGGAATAGCAATGTAATCTTTGAACTTACCGGGAATCGGTTTATAGAGGCTATGCAGCACCCCTAGGGCAAGGTAACAACTCGGCGTGTCTTTCACCACAACACGAAACGCATAAATATCCAAAACCTCAGAAAAACTCAGGTGCTTTTCCTGCATTTTTCGGTAGATGCTATAAAGATTTTTTTCTCGCCCCTTAATCAGAGCGTCAATCTTTGTTTCTTCTAGTCGGGCACTAATATTTTCTAAAATTTTGTCAACTAATTCGCGACGATTGCCACGTGCAGCGTGAATGGCTTTGAGAATGACTTGATAACGATGCGGGTGTAAGTGCTGAAACGATAAATCTTCGAGTGTTCGGTAGACTTTATTGAGGCCAATTCGATTCGCAATCGGCGCATAAATATCTAAGGTTTCTTGCGCGATCCGCTGGCGTTTATCCTCGCGCATGGCATCTAGCGTGCTCATGTTGTGCAGGCGGTCAGCCAGCTTCACGATGATGACACGAATGTCTTGCGCCATCGCTAACACCATTTTTCGGAAATTCTCAGCTTGCGCAGCTTCGCGGGTTTGGTACTCAAGCTTTTCGAGCTTGGACAAGCCGTCGACCAAATCTGCAACCGACTTACCAAAATGTTCCGCGAGCGTCAGCTTGGCAACCCCCGTATCCTCCATGACATCGTGCAGCAGGGCGGCGCATAAACCCTGAGAATCAATGCGCCAATCCGTCAGAATTTTTGCCACCGCAATCGGGTGCGTAATGTAAGGCTCACCGCTTTTGCGAATTTGCCCACAATGCGCCGCCCGACTAAACGCAAATGCCCGCCGAATGGTGTCAACGTCTTCAGGACGAAGGTATAGCGCTGCGGCATCGAACAAGGCTTGAGCCTCGGCCTCAACGAGGGCGACGTACTCCCCTTCACCCCCCGCTGAAATCAATTCGTTTTGTAGCACGTTCATATCTATACCCTATCCATCTTAATCACAACCGGCTTAGGGCCGGCGCTTCAATACTTCAAGACCAACATGACCTGCTGCAATTTCACGCAGAGCCACCACCGTCGGTTTATCCCGACCCGCTTCAACCAACGTTGTTGCCCCTGTTGCCACTTGGCGTGCACGATAGGTCGCAGCCAAAGTCAGATCAAAACGGTTACCGATATGCTTCAAACACTCTTCAACAGTGACGCGAGCCATGAAAAATTCCTTTAAACAAAAATAAAAACACCCGCCAAACACACTCTGGCGGTCACACACACTTAACGATCCAAACTCTGCATTTCAGAAATCTGGCGTGACCGGCGCGCCATTTGATACGTTGTACGGAGTCGCTCTGCGCGCACGATGCTCACAAAGTCACGAACAGCGGTGTCGATCTCTTCATTAATGATCAAATAGTCCGCCTCGCCCGCGTGATCAATTTCCGATCGCACGACCGCTAAACGCTGACAAATCACCTCTTCAGAATCTTTACCGCGATTGCGCAACCGCGAACCCAACGCATCAATAGAAGGCGGCAAAATAAAAATGCCAATCGCCTCTGGGAACAACCGACGCACTTGCTGAGCACCCTGCCAATCAATTTCTAGCAATAAATCCCGACCCGCAGAAATTTGATCGCGAATCCAAACCTCCGATGTGCCGTAATAATTGCCATACACCTCGGCATGCTCCAAGAATTCACCACGGGCGATCATGCCTTCAAAGCAAGGCCGATCAATAAAATGATAGTGGATTCCATGCACCTCGCCCTCTCGTGGTGCACGTGTCGTGTAAGAAATCGACAGCTGAATATCGCGATCAGCCGCCAACAACGCTGCGACAAGCGTGGTTTTTCCGGCACCAGAAGGCGCAGTCACCACAAAAATATTGCCTTTTTTCATGATTTTTGACCTGCAACAGTTTGCGTAATACGCGTATGTTGCAGCGTAACATAAAAATCTTTTTCCAGCAGAATGCCGCTTTATGGTTTTTACACAGAGAAAGACCAAGAAATCATGTAGATGCAGTCGAACGGGCACAAAAATCGCATGCTTTCTGCCTGCTCAGTCAAAAACCTCAACTTTAGAATAGGATGCTATAAAAGCGACAAACAGCCCGATCTCGCACGGATAAGCAGCCCATTTTCAGTTAGAATCCGCGCCTTCGTGCATTTCTGCTCCGCCCAGCCGTTTCTCAAAACTGAGACACGGCATCACCTCCCAATCCCTGATAGCAGGCTATTTCTCATGACATTCCTAGACCGATATTTCAAGCTTAAGGAACACGGCACCACGGTCAAAACCGAAATCATCGCTGGTGCGACCACCTTCCTGACGATGGCTTACATTATTTTCGTGAACCCCGCGATTTTGTCCCAAACCGGCATGGACTTTAATGCCGTCTTCGTCGCGACGTGTATTGCCGCGGCATTTGGCACACTCGTGATGGGCTTAGTCGCGAACTACCCGATTGCACTCGCGCCGGGGATGGGGCTGAACGCCTACTTTACCTTTGCCGTCGTCAAAGGCATGGGCGTGCCATGGCAAGTCGCACTGGGTGCCGTATTTATTTCGGGGCTTATTTTTGTCGCGATCACGTCATTTCGACTGCGTGAACTAATCGTCAACGCCATTCCGCACTCGCTTAAACTGGCGATTTCCGCTGGGGTCGGCTTGTTTTTAGCCATTATTGGCTTGCGCGGCGCAGGCGTCATTACCGGCTCCGAAGCCACGCTCGTGACCTTAGGCAGCATTGCCGCACCGAGCACTTTGCTTGCGATTTTTGGCTTTTTGCTGATCGTGTCGCTGGAATATCGCAAAGTCACCGGCTCCATCATCATTGGCGTGCTCTTTGTGACATTTAGTTCGGTGTTGCTAGGCTTATCAGAATTCAAAGGCATTTTCGCGATGCCGCCATCTATCAGCCCGACGTTCATGCAAATGGACATCGCAGGCGCGCTGAACGCAGGCTTAGTTGGGGTGATTTTTATCTTCTTCTTTGTCGACTTGTTTGACACCACTGGCACCTTAATTGGTGTTTCGCACCGAGCCGGATTGCTGGATCAAAACGGCCAATTGCCGCGCCTGAAAAAAGCATTATTCGCTGATTCCACTGCCATTATTGCTGGCGGCATGCTCGGCACCTCCAGCGTCACCGCTTATGTTGAATCGGCTGCAGGCACCGCCGTTGGCGGCCGGACTGGACTCACAGCAGTGGTCGTAGCGTTGTTCTTTATTGCGGCACTCTTCTTGTCGCCTTTGGCCGGAACCGTGCCCGCTTACGCCACCGCACCCGCCTTGTGCTATGTCGCCGTTCTGATGACGCGCGGGCTGGCCGAAATCGACTGGGACGACTTAACCGAAGCCGCGCCGGCCGTGATTACCGCGGTTGGAATGCCTTTCACCTACTCGATTGCCGACGGTATCGCATTTGGCTTTATTAGCTACGCACTGATTAAGCTCATGTCGGGTCGTTACAAAGACATCACGCCGATGGTGATTGTGATTTCGGGCCTGTTTATTGTGAAATTTGCCTTCTTCCACTAGGCCTAAAACGAAAAAAAGGACGCATGATGCGTCCTTTTTTTCATCTCAACCGGCTTAAACAGCCAGATTCAATGCGCTACTTGTAGCCGAGGCTGAAGTATCTGGCCGATAAGAACGCGCCAGTTCCATCAGCTTTTTCAACATCGCTTGCTTGCTATCATCCTGCACAGAAGTCGCGGTGCTTGTGCTGTCTGTTGTCGAAGTGCTGGCGGTGGTTGTGCTATCGCTGCTGGCACTATCGCTCGCGGCTTCGCTTTCTTGCTGCGACTTCTCATACGCGATGCTTTCAGCAAAACTCACCTTGCCATCACCATCGGTATCAGCGGCTTCGAAGTTGCTGGCAAGCTGAGAGAAGCGATCTGCTGCAGTGGTATCCCCTGCTTCGCTGGCGCTACTCGCCATCGCACTCAGTTGGTCTTGACTCAAGCCTTGGTCGCCCTTCCCTCCGCCGTGATGTCCACCACCAGAAGGCGGCGGGGGCGGCGGTGCACTACCCTGCGCGCCCTGCATACCGCTCATCCCATTGGCCACACGCATCGCGTTAAACTGGCTATCCAACTCGTCGGACACGGCTTTTAAGGCAGTGCTCAGTTCGCTTTTTGTGACTTTGCCATCGCTGTCACTGTCCAGCGCGGCAAACAAATCATCACTGCTCCCGCTACTGCTGTCACTTGTTCCACTGCTGCTTGCTTGCTGACCTAGTGCACTGACCGCGCTCGACAAATCCGAAGCCTGTAAATAGCCCTGATTATTGGTGTCAAGCTGGCTAAAAATTTTAGCCGCCATTTCATCGCTATCGGGACGTTTGGCCCCGCGTGGGCCGCCCGACATCAGGCTAGGCATATAGCTACTACTGCTCACGCCACTGATTGCGCCACTCATATCATGCTCCTTGCTCAATCAAATTCAGGAATGCCCGCAGCCTTCATGCGGGTCATGACACGGTAAACGCTGCATGTATGTGCAATTTATCCAGTGTGTATCAAAGTCGATACATTCGATTCATCAGGTGCGCGGCACACGCAACGCTGCGATCAAGCCACCGCCGTGACCATTACGCAGCGATAACGTCGCGCCCAACCGCCGTGCGGCGTCACGGGCAATCGACAACCCCAACCCCACCCCACCGGTATGGCGATTACGCGAGCCTTCAAGCCGCACAAAAGGCTCAAAAACCAGTGCGATTTTGTCCTCGGGAATCCCTGCGCCTTGATCACAAATTTCGATGCAATAATGATCCGACTCCACACCAAGCCGAATTTCAGCGCGTTCACCATAGCGCACTGCATTCTCGAGCAAATTTTCTAAGCAACGCCGCAAGCTACTTGGCCGCGTCAGCACACAAGCACCCGCCTCCGGTAGATGAATTTGCACATCCGCGCCTTGCTCTTGCGCATCTTCGGCAAGCGTCTGTAATAACGCCGATAAATCTAGCTGCTGCCACGCTTCTTGTTGCGAATCATCACGCAAATACGCCAAGGTTGCGTCGAGCATCACCGCCATATCATCTAAATCTTGGCTCATTTTGGCCTGCAAGGCCGGATCGGTTAACAAGGCGCTACGTAGGCGAAGCCGTGTCAGCGGCGTACGCAGATCGTGTGATACCGCAGCCAAAAATCGGCTGCGCTCGGCGAGCTGCAAGCGGATTTTGTCCTGCATTTGGTTAAACAATCGCGCAGCCTGACGGGTTTCCTGCGGCCCGATTTCTTCAATGGAGGGCGCATCTAAGTTATCGCCTAAACGCTCGGCCGCCTGTGTGAGTTGGTGAATGGGGCGAACCAACCGACGCGCGCCATACCACGCCAAGCCCGCCACGCCCACCACCTGAATCGCCTGCGCGATCCAGAAGTTCGGCGGCAGAGGCCGACGCTCATGGTGGTGTGGCGGCGGTGCGAGTAACACACCATTTGCCGAACATTGAGGGGGAGGAGGGGGCGGCGGCTTACTCGCAAATACAAAAAACAATAACGTACTCACCACATGGCTGACGACCAACGCCGCCAAGACCAAGCCAAATAATCGGGTAAAAACGGTATCGGATATAACACGCTTCATACCGAGACCTGACTATCGAGCACATACCCTTCGCCGCGTACGGTTTTCAACAAACAAGGTGCTTTCGGATCATCACCCAATTTTTGGCGTAGACGAGACACGAGCAAATCAATACTCCGGTCAAAGGCTTCAGTCGCCCGACCGCGCGCCGCATCCAACAACTGTTCGCGGGTTAAAATCCGTTGTGGGCGCTCCAAAAAAGCACACAGCAAGCGATATTCGGCGTTCGAAAGCGGCACCAATAACTGCGCCGGTGTCGTGACCTGTCGCTTGAGATGATTGAGCGACCAACCACTAAAATGCGCATCTTGCTCCGCCATCGACGACACCACTCGACGATGGCTGCGCCGCAAAATCGTATGAATCCGCGCAACCAATTCGCGGGGGTCAAAAGGCTTGACGACATAATCATCCGCCCCTAGCTCCAACCCCACCACACGATCGGTCGATTCGCCGCGTGCGGTTAACATGATCACAGGCGTTTCCCCCTGACTGCGCACATAGCGGCACAAAGACAAACCATCTTCGCCCGGCAACATCAGATCCAAAATCACCAAATCAAACGACTGCGATGCCCACGCCTCACGCATCGCTACACCATCTGCGACACCAGTCGCCTGAATGGAGTAGCCACGCAAATATTGGCTGAGCAAAGCCAAAATTTCCGGATCGTCATCGACAACTAATACAGAGATAGCGGGGTCATTCATGTGTTATCCAATCACGCGCATAAAAAAACGGGCCGACAAACGGCCCGTATTCTATGGAATCTATTGCTGTACCGACTATGGTTTTGCGGTCGCATCTTTCGACAAGAAAAACGCATCCGAGAAAAACGCATCTTTAGGCAGTTGCCGCTCGGCGATAAAGTGCGTGTGGGCCGCCTCGACCACAACCGGCGCGCCACAGGCATAGACTTCATGCCCAGACAAGTCCGCAAAGTCATCCAACACCGCCTGATGCACCAAGCCAGTCCGGCCTGTCCAGCCATCTTCTGGCAAGGCATCCGAAACCACCGGCACATACGAGAAGAAATCGCCATGCTCGGCGACCCACTTCTGAGGGAGTTCGTCCATATACAAATCCGCCGGACGACGTGCACCCCAATAAAGCGTCATCGGACGACGAATACCGACGTGCAAAGCATGCTCAATAATGGCTTTGATCGGTGCAAAACCGGTACCGCTGGCCAGCAGAATAATCGGTTTGGTCGATTCTTCTTGCAGGAAGAACGAACCGAGCGGGCCTTTGAAACGGAGAATTTCTTTCTCTTTCATCTGGCTAAACACGTAGTCAGAGAAGGATCCGCCCGGCATGTGGCGAATGTGCAACTCCAGCGCCGAATCATCATGCGGTGGGTTCGCCAGCGAGAAGCTCCGCGCCTTACCATCGCGCATCAAAATATCAATATATTGACCGGCCAAGAACTGCAGGCGCTCCGAAACCGGAATTTTGAGCTTCAAGACGGCCACATCATGCACTTTCGTCAGGCTTTCAACGCGGCAAGGTAGGGTTTTAATAGGAATTTCACCGATTCCGCCGACCTCTTTCACATCAAGCACCAAGGTCTCGCTTTTAGGTTCGGCGCAACAGAGCAGCGACACACCTTGCGCGACTTCAGCAGGGGTCAGCGATTTTTCTTGATACGGGCGGTGCGACACCTCGCCTTCAAGAATCGTTGCTTTACACGCGCCGCAGGCGCCATTGCGACAGCCATACGGCAGATTGATGCCGTGGCGCAATGCCGCCTCTAATACGCTTTCTTGCCCGTCGACGTCAAAAGTGCGCCCGCCGGGTGATAGTTTGACCTGAGTTGTCATGCCCATTTCCTCATCGTGTCACGCCCAAACCAATGTTCACATCGGTCCCGAGCCTTGCAGAACAAACGAGATCCCGTATCTTAAGTGGACTCTATCGACCGGAATGAATCGAATTATGCATCCACAGTTTCGCCGACCTCGTTTGCTCATCATTGGTGCAGGGGATGTTGCACAACGTGCGCTCCCCCAATTGCGTCAACGCTTTCGCATTTTTGCGCTGTGTCGCCAACCTCAACAAAAGCCCGCTTTACGCCAAGCGGGTATCGTGCCGGTTACGGGCGACCTAGATCGTCTTCGCTCGCTCTCTCGCATCGGAAAACTGGCGGCACAAGCAGTTTTACACACCGCCCCCCCGCCCTTGAGCGGAAACCTTGATCCCCGTACAGGGCATCTGATTGCTGCGATGCAAAAGGGCGGGATCATACCACGCCAATGGGTCTACATCAGCACCAGCGGCGTCTATGGCGATGCAAAAGGAACACACATTACCGAAACCTTTCCAACGCGCCCCAGCACCGACCGCGCCCGCCGCCGATTAGATGCCGAAGGCCGATTACGACGATTGGCGATTCGGCGCGGGGTTTCGCTGCGGATTCTGCGCGCGCCGGGCATTTACGCCGCCGACCGACTACCGCTGGATCGGCTCCGGCAAGGCACACCGCTCGCCCACGCCGCCGAAGACAGCTACTCCAATCATATTCACGCCGATGATCTCGCCGGAATGTGTGTCGCCGCACTACGCGCACGGGGCGGCATTCGCTGCTATCACGCCACCGACAATCAAGCCCTGCCGGTCGGGGAATACTTTGACGCACTGGCCGATCACTTTCATTTGCCGCGCGCCCCCCGCGTCAGCCGTGAAGTATTGCAAGCAAGCGTCTCGCCCGCCCTCTGGTCATTTTTACGAGAATCGCGCCAGCTCGATAACCACCGACTCAGCGAATTAGGCTACCGCCTCAAATATCCTACGATCTACAGCTTGCTGACGACGCTTTGCGACTCGGCAGCAGTCGGCTAACATCCGCCTCTAAAATTTTTCCGAGAAAACGCGATCATGCAAGACACACAAGAACAGACTCCAGCCCCCGAAACGACCGACGAACATCCGGCCGCCCATCGCCCGATTCGCAGCTTTGTGCTCCGCCAAGGCCATCTATCTAATGGGCAAGCCAAGGCACTCGAAACCTATTGGCCGCTTTATGGCATCGACTATCGTCCTGAAAACTTGGATTTAGATGCCGCCTTTGGTCGCCAAGCCCCGAAAATTCTCGAAATTGGTTTTGGAATGGGCCAAGCCACCGCGCACATTGCCGCTCATGCGCCAGACAAGGATTTTCTCGGCCTCGAAGTGCATACCCCTGGTGTAGGCAGCTTGCTGAAATTGCTCGGCGAACAGTCGATTCAGAACGTGCGCGTGATTCAGCATGATGCGGTCGAGGTCGTCAAAAACATGATCGCGCCGAATAGCTTGGATGGCATTCATATCTTTTTCCCCGATCCGTGGCACAAAAAACGCCATAACAAACGGCGCTTAATTCAAAGTCCGTTTGTGGAACTGCTCGCCAGTCGTTTAAAAGTTGGTGGCTATTTTCACGCCGCAACCGATTGGGAAGACTACGCGATTCAAATCCTTGAGGTTTGCCAACAAGAGCCTAGCTTAAGCAATCGCAGCCAAGGCTATGCCGACAAGCCGGACTATCGCCCGCTGACCAAATTTGAAGCACGTGGCCTGCGTCTTGGTCACGGTGTTTGGGATATTGTGTTTCACAAAGACGCTTGATACCGATCTGCGGCACGCCCGAAAAGGGCGCGCCCTGCTTTTAAGACCCTGTTTGCCCACCGCGCCCGCACGAGAATGTTCACCATGTTTAATCCTAGCCGCGATGAAGTTCGGCAGTTTTTCTTTGCTACTTGGCAAAAATACAAGGCCGACCAGCCCCTTGCAGGCGTTGAACGCCTCGCACTGCCGATTTTGCTTGATCACCCCGAATATCACGCGATTTTAGAGGCAAAAGAACGCTATTTAGATCACGACTGGCAACCCGAATCGGGTGAAACCAATCCGTTTTTGCACTTTTCGATGCATCTGGCAATTGAAGAACAGCTCTCGATTGATCAACCCGTCGGGGTTAGAGATTTGATTGAAGCGTTGAGCGAAAAGCTCGGAGATGGGCACGCAGCGCGCCATATTGCGCTCGATGGGCTGGGTGAAATGATCTGGCACGCGCAACGCTATGGCACTCAACCCGATCCGGCGATTTATCTGAATATCTTGCGCACCAAATTAGGCCGCGCGGAGCAAGCCGACCCCAAGCCGGGCGAAGTCGCGGAAACCCTACCCGAAACTTTGAAGCCGCCGCGCCCCGCGTCAAATTAATTCAATACATGCCGTGGCTGTCCGCTGAAAAAGCCTTCGATATTGCCGATCATTTGCTGTGCCAAATTCGACATTGCGCCCTGACTCGCCCACGCGATGTGGGGCGTAATCAGCAGATTCGGCAGGTCCAAATCGAGTAGTGGATGCCCGTCACGGGGCGGTTCAACCGATAGCACATCCAAGCCCGCACCGCCTAATCGACCCTGCGTAAGGGCTTCGATCAAGGCAGCTTCATCCACCAAGCCTCCGCGAGCAGTGTTGATCAAAATCGCGCCGGTTTTCATTTGCGCCAGCTCGGGTGCGCCAATTAGATGATGCGTCGCGTCAGATAACGGCGCGTGCAGCGATACGACATCCGCCCGCGCAAGGCATTCTTTAAAATCGACATAGCCTTCGCGCACCACCGCCGCATCGCGATGCTCGGCAAAAAGTACATTCATGCCAAAGGCACGGGCTTTTTCGGCTAAATCCAGGCCAATCGCGCCCCGCCCGACAATCGCCAACGTCGCACCGGCCAAGTCCAACACCGGCGCACCAAATAGACAAAAACCAGCGGCACGCTGCCACTCGCCGGCCGCAACATCACGCATATAGGCGGGCAATTGACGACGTAACGCCATCATGAGCAGAAACGCGTGTTCAGCGACTGCGGCGCATCCATACGCGCGCACATTGCACACGGTAATGCCACGTGCACGACAAGCTTCCAGATCGACATGGTTATAGCCAGTTGCCGCAATCGCAATCAGCTTGAGATGCGGCAGACCGGCGAGCTGTTCAGCAGTGAGAGGGACTTTGTTGGTGATGATCACATCCGCGTCGTGCGCCCGTTCATGCACCTCATGTTCCGAGGTGTTCGGATACTCTACCCACTGATGGGGTAAAGAAGGGCGAGGTACATCAACGGGCAAAGTCGCACGATCCAAAAAAACGACGCGAAGTGGGGTCATAAAGCGGTCCAGTTAATGGGTATATTCGATCAAATCACGATAGGCATGCCAGCTTGCTAAAGCGATCAGCGGAGCAAAAAGCGCAAGCCCAATCGTATACAGGGCAAAGCCAAGCACCGTCAACCCGACAATTAAACCGGCCCATACGATCATCGGAACGATATTGGTATAAGCGGCACGCAGACTCGCTAACATGGCTGTAATGGCGTCCACCTCGCGATCAAGCATCATCGGGATTGAAACCACACTCAACGCAAAAACGGCCAGAGCGAAGAAATACCCCACACCCAGATAAGCGATCACAAAGGTTGCGTTATCAGGCCCCAAAGCTTGGCTCCATAGAATTTCTAAGGTTGGAACCGACTCGGTATAAAACAGCGCAAAAATCAGCAACGACACCCGCAACCATGCAAACACCAGCACCGCCAATAAAGCGGCATACAACGTAAAACTCGGGAGGTTGCTTTTCCACGCAGTCAGGGTCGGAATCAATTCTGCGCGACCACGTCGCTCAATTCGATGAGCAACGTCATACAGCCCAATCGACAAAAATGGCCCAGCGAGCAGAAAAACCGTCATCCACGACACAACGTACTCGGGGCGGTGCGCGCTAAACGCGTTCAGGATGTATCCCATGACGACAAAAGCGCAACCATAAAAAAGCGATGCCAACGGTGCACGACGCATATCGTTCACAGCCATTGACAGCCAATGAAACGGAGCATTTATCCCAATATGGCGAATAACAATCCGTTCAGGAATGTAATGATGAACAAGATCCATGACCGACTCCCTTGGTGTTAAACACGAGACGCATCTTCTTTATAGCCGAGCAAAATACTCAGGTACTAGTTTGAAGATCTTTTTTGCGACGCTTTTAGACAATTCTGCGGCGCCCTGAGAGTGGGTTACAATGGCTCTTTTTTAAAAATCGAGGCCTCTACACATGAGCACAACCACCGCATCCGGTTTAGTTTATGAAGATATCGAAGTTGGTACGGGCGACGTTGCGACCGCCGGTCAAGAAGTCACCGTGCACTACACAGGCTGGTTAACCGACGGCCAAAAGTTTGACTCTAGCCGTGATCGTATGCAGCCATTCACGTTCCCATTGGGCGCGGGCCATGTGATTAAGGGCTGGGACGAAGGTGTGCAAGGCATGCAAGTTGGTGGCAAACGCAAACTGACAATTCCTGCGGATCTGGGCTACGGCGTCCGCGGCGCAGGTGGTGTGATTCCGCCAAATGCCACTTTGGTTTTTGATGTGGAATTGCTGTCGATCGGCTAATCCCGAACGCGAACCCACACGAGACGATTGTTGAGATCAAGCGCACTGCACACTTCTATTGACGGATTTGTGCCTCAATATGTGTATCAAGGTCTTTTAAATTACGCCTTTGTGTTGTATAGTCGCGTCCCTTAGCTGTTCCTCGATAGCTCAGTCGGTAGAGCGACGGACTGTTAATCCGCAGGTCCCTGGTTCGAGCCCAGGTCGAGGAGCCAGAGTTTCAAGCAAAAAGCCCAGCCAAATTTGGTTGGGCTTTTTGTTTTAGCGGCCGGTCATGTTAATTACAGGTCCATTTGCCTTGATGCTAAAGCACCAAAGGTCAAGGAAAAAGCATCGGTATCTGAATTGCAGCCACCAAGCGACGTATCGTTTCCGCAAGCATTCCTTCTTCCAAGTGGCCATAACCCAACATCAAACCATTACACCGCATGGGTGCTCGTGTGTAATGGCCCAATGCACGCAGCCCCAATCCCAGCTCGAGCGCCCGTTTCTCAACTTCCACATCGCAAATGCTTTGCGGCAGCCACATCACCAAATGCAAACCGGCTTCCCCACCCGACAGCTGAACGGAAGCACCAAACGTTTCTTTCAATGCCGTGCGCAAAGCCTGCTGCCGAGCCGTGTAGCGCGTGCGCATCCGCCGCAAATGGGCGGTGTAATGACCACGGTGGATAAAATCCGCAAGTGCTCGTTGTTCAATGCCCTGCCCCGCGCGCGTGGCCTGCGCTGCGGCATCGGCAAAATGCTCGGCAATGGCATGAGGCAAAACCAAATAACCGAGGCGGAGGCTGGGATAAAGCGTTTTGCTAAAAGTCCCAATGTAGACAACGGGCACATCGGGCTGTAAGCCAAAAATGGCTGGTGGTGCAGGCCCCGCACGACGAAACTCGCTGTCGTAATCGTCTTCAATGATCCACGCGCCCGATTGACGGGCATGCTCGATCAGAGAGATTCGCCGCGACAGCGACATGACGCAACCGGTTGGATATTGGTGCGAAGGCGTGACCATAATCAAACGAGGAGAACGATGACGCCAATCATCCGCTGAGGGAGCCAAACCTTCCTCATCAACAGGCACATCATGCATATTTAACCCCGCCAGCTCAAACGCAATCCGTGCAGACGGATAACCGGGATTTTCGAGCCAAACCCTATCGCCGTGATCCGCGAGCAAGCGCGCACAAAGATCCAGCGCCGCTTGCGTGCCACTGGTGATGACAATTTGCGCCGGATCGACAGCCAACCCTCGTACGGTAGTGAGATGCATCGCCAATGCCGCACGCAACGCGGGATCACCTCCCTGTTGCGCGTAGTTAAGTTGTCGCCAGCTGACATCTTGCCAAGCGCGTTCGATGCAAGCACGCCACGTATTAAACGGAAATGCACCGTAATCCGGCACGCCCAATGAAAAAGGCTTCACCGTTGCTTCACGCCTAGATTGGGCTGGCAAGGCGGCCGCAGCACGGGCAGAGAGCTGGAAATTGGCGGTAGATTTTTGTGAGCCAGAAACGGACAGTGGCAGTGACGCCACCCGTGTCCCTTGGCGATCGGCTTTTAAACAGCCTTCTGCAACCAACTGCTCATAGGCGTGTAAAACCGTGTTTCGGGAAATTCCCAAGGAAACGGCCAGTTCACGGCTCGACGGCAGACGCGTATCCGGTGTAAGGCGGCCAGAAAGAATCGCATCGCGCAAGCGATGATAAAGAATGTGCTGCCGAGGCATCGTTTCCGGCAAGGGGTCGGCAAGCAGCCAATCGAGCGTCATCGTGGCACCATAAGGAGTTGAATTTGTGGCCCTACAAAAGGTACCACAATGCCCCTTAAAGTTGCGCCCATGAATAACAACCCACTGTGAGCGACCCGATGCCTTCCCGTACACCCGCACCCTCTGCCCGCACCCGCGTTCGTCGCAAACCCGATCGTGCTCACTACGAAACTGATGTCATTCACGCCATTGTTGACGCAGCGGCCATTTGCACGGTTGCGTTTCAAATGGAAGGCGTCGTGCATGCGATTCCGACCTGTCATTGGCGCGATGGCGAGCATTTATATATTCACGGTGCCAAGGCTTCACGCATGCTTAAAGCGCTGACGGATGGCGAAGTGTGCATCACCATTGCACTTGCGGATGCGCTAGTGTTGGCGCGTTCGGCCATGAATCATTCAATGAATTATCGGTCGGTAGTGATTTATGGTCAGTTTGAGTGGGTGACGGACGCAGCCGAAAAAGAGCACAGTTTAAAAGCCTTTATCGACAGCCTTTATCCTAACCGTTGGGAGACGCTGCGTCCTATCCATGACAAAGAAATCAATGCCACTGGTGTATTGCGAATTTCTTTGGCGGAAGCCTCGGCCAAAACTCGAAATTCAGGCGTCAAAGATGATGCCGAAGATTTGGATTGGCCGGTTTGGGCGGGCGTGATTCCACTGATCACTGTTTTTGGCACGCCGATTCAGGAACATGACAGCGTTGGGCACATTGTGCCGGCGGTGCGCTATGGTGCTTCGTTGGAGGATGTAGATGTGATGCCTAATTGATGCTTATCTCGCCAGTCATGCTACCTTTGAAAAAAGCAGCCGGTAGCGTCCAAAAATACCGGCAGCTTTTTTGGGCAGCTTTCAAGCGACATGGTCTTTTTTCACCGTGTCTCGCGTTGCCAGCCAACACAACACCGACCCTCCACACACCAAGGCTGCACCTTGCCAGAAAGAAACAGACAACGGCGCATTTAACAGCGTGGCGGCCAATGCCGCGGAAAACACGGGGATAAAATACGAAGCACCCGCCAACAAAGTGCCATTGCCATGCAAAAACCCCACACTCCACGCCGCGTAGCCAAAACCCATCGCCGACGCCGCCAATACCAAATAGATCAAAGCGGTTTGACCAAACACCATCGGTGCTTTTAACGACTTTTAATTCACTGTATGCATGGTGTGCTCAAAGCGCTTTGCCACAATCGTCCAGCACGCAGCATTCGCGATTAGCGCTTAGCATCCGTTGCCATATACCGGAGAACACGCGGATCCCATTGAAAAACCTTACGCCAGCCTTTTTGCTTGGACTGAACAATTAAATCGAAATAACCATGATGGGCTGTTTGAGCAACACGCAGAATGTTCTCACCTTCGTAGACGTGATGCTGACGGGTGCCATCTTTATTCCAATCCCCAGCCATATCCTTAAAAACATATATCGGCTCAGAGAA
>CAZWRK010000004.1:0-9028 GCA_964635875.1 uncultured Aquaspirillum sp. | reverse complement strand
CATCTTTATTCCAATCCCCAGCCATATCCTTAAAAACATATATCGGCTCAGAGAAAACGACACGAAGCTGGCCCTCTATGATCGCAAACAAGGTCAGAACCTGAAAATTGGCCCCACCACCCGAGTAGGACTCGTTCAATCCAGAGCGAAGACCAAAAGCCACAACGCCTTCTGCAATCGCATAGTTCGCGAGGTCAAATGAGTAGAGATCACTGGGAAAGAATGACTGGTCTTTCAGCGCCACACTCTCGGGGTCGTCTCCGTCATTGATTCCAAGCGGACCGAAAAGATTGGAATGCTTCCAACGCGCCCCCAATGGACTGCGCTCGACACCCGCCCAACTAACCACATTCGATGCTAACTCAAAGTGTTTTTCTGCATTGAGCTGCAACACCGCAACCGCCATGCGATATTTTCCTGATGCGCCAGACTCCAACGTCTCTTGCCACGGACTGCACAGCGGCTGGCCGCTGTTGTATTGAAGTGCGTGATCTCTTGCGGTCACTGTCGGCGCGAGACAAACAAAAGCCAAATATTGATCTTGCTGCTGGGGCCAACGCTTGACCCCGACCAATGTCGCAAGCGCGGCATTTTGCTGAGGCAGAAGAAGCCGCACAACATCCGCCAAAGCTACGCCGTTAGGTCGGTCTGCACCAAAACCATTAGAACGCGGCGCGCCCGCCATTTCTTGGTCAAAAATGGCTTTTCCACTGGCACTGTCAATTTTGCCGCGCACCTGCGAAAGAGAAGGCACCGTCTTTAGCGACGGATTTTGGGCATATGCGGACACACTCCACAGACAAGAAAATCCCACAAAGGCCGCTACCGACATACTGTTTTTCACAATCAGACTCCAGCCAAAAGGATTTTGGGATCATGTCACCACCATTGACACGCAAAAACACCCCTCAAAAAGGGGTGTTTCAGTTGTCCTCAGAGTGTACAAAAACAGTGGACTAAGACAGTTTGCGCTGCCGACGGCGGAACCACCACACGCCCAGTCCCATCACGAGCAACACACCGAGCACCAACAAAATACCCGATTGGCCACGGTGAATCCACGTCATCAGCCACGTTCGGTTATTCGCGCCAAAGTAGCCGAGATACACCCACACCGGCACAGAAATCACCGCAGCCAGTCCATCCATGACTAAAAAACGCCAGAAGGGCACCGAACCACTCATGCCTGCGGACAGAAAAATCGGGGAACGCAAACCGGGTAGAAAGCGAGCGACGAACAATACCCAATTTCCATAACGCGCAAATTTTTCTTGGACTAGCTCAAAACGTTTTTGGGTCAAAAATCTTGAGACCAACCGCACCTGCATCACGCGCGGCCCGTAATGGCGACCGATCATAAACATCGTCGCATCACCCGCTAACACCCCAAGCATGCCCACGGCAAACATGGTGTGAACGTGGGTATATCCCAAACCAGAAATAATCCCGCCAGCGACGAGTGTAATGTCCTCAGGGATAGGCACACCAAAGCCACAAATCAGCAACACAAAAAATACAGCGAAGTAGCCGTAATGCGTAAAAAAGTCGGTCAAAAATTGCAGGATATCCATGCGGTGTCCGGGCTACGCGGGTCTTTTCTGCGACAAAAATTCACCGCAAAAGCTGATTAAAGAAGGGAGGCTATGTTAGCACAAGCTGAATTACGCACTTGCGCAAAGCACAGCCGCCCGACTCGCCAATTTAAAGCAAAGAAGCTTGCTCGATGACTTGCGCCAAGCGGGTGGCCCAATGTTTCGCCAGCTCGGCATCTTCGGCCTCGACCATCACCCGAACTACCGGCTCGGTACCGCTGGGGCGCAATACAATTCGCCCACGTCCGACCAAAGCTTGCTCCGCCTCGGCCAATGCCGATGCACATGCAGGTTGGTAGTCGAAGCCTTCAGGAAGACGCACGTTAATTAACGTCTGTGGAAACGGCTGCCAGTCCGATAAAATGGTCGCCATGTCTTGCTGCAACACCCGCAACCCGTCTAAGACCTGCAAGCACGAAATAATGCCATCGCCGGTGGTATGCCGATCTAAACACAAAATATGGCCGGAACTTTCTCCACCCAGCTGCCAACCTTTTTCGCTGAGCTGCTCCAAGACATAGCGGTCACCAACCTTCGCTCGGGCAAAGGGAATGTGACGTTCGGCCAAAGCCAGCTCCATGCCCATGTTCGTCATCACCGTGCCGACCACGCCGCCGCCGAGCGTCCCCAATTTTTGCTTGGCTTTAGCGATTAGATAAATCAGGCGGTCGCCATCATAAACTTGGCCTTTGCTATCGACCATCACGAGCCGGTCACCGTCACCATCTAAGGCAATCCCGTAATCGGCATTATGCGCGAGCACCGCCTGCTGCAAAGTGCGCGGATGGGTCGCCCCGCATTGTTCATTGATATTCAGGCCATTCGGCTGATTTCCAATCGCGATGACCTCAGCCCCCAGCTCATGAAACACCCGCGGCGCAATGTGATAGGTCGCACCATTGGCGCAGTCAACCACCAGCTTCAACCCACGCAAATCGGCGTCGTAGGGAAACGCGCTTTTACAAAATTCGATATAGCGCCCGGCAGCATCATCCACGCGCTTGGCACGACCAAGGCGGTCGGACGATAAAGTCTCCAACGGCGCATCAAGCTGCGCTTCAACTTCGAGTTCGAGCGCGTCATCCAGCTTGCGCCCGCCCTCGGCGAAAAATTTAATCCCATTATCGTGATACGGATTATGCGAAGCCGAAATCACCACCCCTGCTTGCAAACGCAAAGCACGGGTTAAATAGGCAATGCCGGGGGTCGGCAATGGCCCCGCCAAAAAGACATCGACGCCTGCCGCGGCAAAACCCGCCTGTAACGCGGCCTCGAGCATATAGCCAGAAATCCGTGTGTCTTTTCCGATTAAGACCCCCGGCCGATGGTCCATATCATGGCGCACTAAAACGCGCCCTGCCGCATAGCCGAGACGCAACGCAAAATCGGGCGTAATCGGGAACTTGCCCACTTCACCGCGCACGCCATCGGTACCAAAATATTTTCTAGACATAATTAATAGCTTTCTACGCAGAATAACGACGCATTTCAGACCACACGGCTAAGGCATCGCAGGTTTCTTTCACATCATGAACGCGGATAATCACCGCTCCGCGCTCTGCAGCCATCACCGCCGCCCCGACACTCGCCGCCACGCGCTCAATTGGTGGTACCCCACCCAGCACCGCACCGAGCATCGACTTGCGAGAAAGACCCGCTAATACCGGAGCGATTTGGCTAAAGCGCTGCAATTGCGCCAACAAGGTGTAGTTGTGTGCCAGATTTTTACCAAAACCAAAACCAGGATCAATCAGCAAACGTTCAGGCGCGATGCCGTGCGCACACGCGGCATCGACGCGCTGCTGTAAATAATCGGCTACTTCACTGACCACATCGTGATAATGCGGCTCAGCCTGCATTGTCTGTGGCTCGCCTTTTTTGTGCATTAAGCACACTGCCGCCGAGGACGTTGCTAACAGTGCCAACGCGCCGTCATCTTCGAGCGCACTAATGTCATTAATCAAATCCACGCCCAACGACAAGGCCGCTTTCATCACCGCCGTTCGGCGCGTATCCAGTGACAGGGGAATGTTGTGGTTCAACAGCTGCTCAATCACCGGCAAGACGCGGTCACGCTCTTCATCCAGCGATACGGGATCGGCATTTGGGCGGGTCGATTCGCCACCAATATCAATCATATCCGCGCCTGCGGCGATCAGGGTCTCGGCATGACGCACGGCCCGATCTCGCTGCCGAAAACGCCCGCCATCAGAAAACGAATCGGGCGTCACATTCAAAATGCCCATGACGAGAGGGCGATCAAGGGGAAGTTGAAAGCGACCACATTGCAAAAAGGTCGATGCCATGATCCATCACCTACAAAAAAGACAATAAAAAAGCGGCGGCTTACGCCGCCGCCTACTGAGACTCAGTCGGGCAAAAATTACAACTCTTGTGCCGGAGTAACGCTTAATTCAGGGCTTGCACCACTCGTGCCACCACCAGAAGAAGACCCCGAGCCGATCACTGAAGAAGAAGGCAGCGGCGGACGTGGAGGACGGCCCGCCATGATGTCATTAATCTGCTCAGCGTCGATGGTTTCCCATTCAAGCAATGCCGCAGTCATGGCTTCGACTTTGTCGCGGTTTTCTTCTAACAAGCGACGCGCCAAACCATATTGGTCGTCGATAATTCGGCGAATTTCCAAGTCGACCTGCTGCATGGTCGCTTCAGAAAGGTTTTTGTGAGTGGTCACAGAGCGGCCCAAGAACACTTCGCCTTCGTTCTCGCCATACACCATCGGGCCGAGGCGATCGCTCATCCCGTAGCGCGTGACCATATCACGGGCCATTTGTGTTGCCCGTTCGAAGTCATTCGATGCGCCAGTGGTCATTTGGTTCATGAACAGCTCTTCGGCAATTCGACCACCAAACAAAATCGCGATGCGATCCAGCAAATAGCCACGGTCGTAAGCGTAACGGTCTTCTTCGGGCAGTTGCATGGTCAAACCGAGCGCGCGACCACGCGGAATAATCGTCACTTTATGAACCGGATCGGATTTCGGTAGCAATTTTGCGACAACCGCATGACCCGACTCGTGATACGCCGTGTTGCGTTTTTCTTCATCGCTCATCACCATCGACCGACGCTCCGCGCCCATCATGATTTTGTCTTTGGCCGCTTCGAAGTCTTCCATATCCACCAAGCGCTTATTGCGACGCGCAGCAAACAAGGCGGCTTCGTTGACAAGGTTTGCTAAATCGGCACCCGAGAAACCCGGTGTACCACGGGCAATCAGCTCAGGTTTAACATCGTTTGCGATCGGTACTTTACGAACGTGAACATTCAAAATTTGCTCGCGACCACGAATATCCGGCAGCGGCACCACCACCTGGCGGTCGAAACGGCCAGGACGTTGTAATGCAGGATCGAGAACATCAGGACGGTTGGTCGCGGCGATCACAATCACAGTCGTATTGCTCTCGAAACCATCCATTTCGACCAGCAATTGGTTCAAGGTTTGTTCACGCTCATCATTGCCCCCGCCGACGCCGGCACCACGCTGGCGACCAACTGCATCAATTTCATCGATGAAGATGATGCAAGGGGAGTTTTTCTTGGCGTTCTCGAACATGTCGCGAACCCGTGCAGCCCCCACACCGACAAACATTTCGACAAAGTCAGAACCGGAGATCGAGAAGAACGGCACTTTTGCTTCGCCCGCAATGGCTTTTGCGAGCAAGGTTTTACCAGTACCCGGCGAGCCGCAAAGCAAAATGCCGCGCGGAATCCGACCGCCTAGGCTTTGATAGCGTGAGGGATCACGCAGGTAATCAACAATCTCTTTGACTTCTTCTTTGGCTTCATCGCAACCAGCAACGTCAGCGAAGGTCACGGTGTTGGTGTCTTGGTCGAGCATCCGCGCTTTGCTTTTACCAAAGGAGAATGCACCGCCGCCCTTGCCACCACCTTGCATCTGACGCATGAAGAACACCCAAACGCCGATCAAGAGCAACATGGGGAACCAGCTCACAAACAGGCTCATCAAGAACGAAGGCTCTTCTTCAGGCTTGGCCGAGAAGCGGACATTGTGCTTGATCAAGTCGTTGACGAGTTGAGGATCGTAGGGCGCGTAAGTGCTAAACGAGCCACCACCAGAGTAGCGCCCCTTTAGCCATTGCCCACGGAGGGGATGACCTTCGATCGAGACGGCTTGCACCCGCCCCGCTTCCAGTTCAGTAATAAATTGCGAATATTCCACCAGATTTTGGCTATCTTGGCGGCGGCTGAACTGATTGAAAACAGTCATTAAAATCAGACCAATGATCACCCAGATCGCGATATTCTTGCCAATGTTGTTCAAGAGGCGACTCCTTCCCTACCTTGTTCCTGCATGTCCGTACAGCCAGATGGCTGCATCACTATTGTCAGTTTAAACACTGAACCCAACCCTGTCAGCGTCGACCTCGCCCCAACAAGTAAATTTCGCTTGAGCGATCCCGTGATGCTTTCGGTTTTCGGCTCAATACTTCAGAGAAAGTGTCTCGCATTTCACTCAAAAACGCATTGAATTCGCTCCCTTGAAACACCTTAACCAAGAAGCTGCCCCCTGGTCGAAGATGGTCTTGAGCAAACATCAAGGCCAACTCGACGAGATAGTGGCTTCTTGCTTGGTCAGTCGAACGGTTGCCAGACATATTGGGGGCAATATCTGAAATGACAAGATCTATCTGATGTCCCTCCAAGCGTGCGACCAACTCGGCTAAAACAGCATCTTCACGAAAATCACCCTGAATAAAGTCCACATTCGGCAAAGGATCCATCGGCAAAATATCCAATGCGATCACTTGCCCATGAGGGCCTACCAGCTGCGAAGCAATTTGCGACCAGCTGCCTGGCGCAGCCCCCAAATCCACGACCCGCATTCCAGGCTGGATCAGACGGTCTTTTTCGTGAATTTCTAACAATTTGTACGCAGATCGAGCGCGGTAACCGTCTTTTTGGGCTTGATTCACCCAGAAATCATGAACATGCTCATTGAGCCAAGCGGAACTGGTCTTAGATCGGGCCATACAGTAAAATCGCCTTTTGAAACCGATATTTGCAGAATAGATAATGAAAATTGAACTGTCAGCAGAACAACGTCAATACCTGAAGGGGCTGGCTCATGGACTCAGCCCAGTTGTCATGATCGGCAACAACGGATTAGCCGATTCGGTCATCCGTGAAATTGCCGTCAGCTTAGATGCACATGAACTCATCAAGATTCGTGTATTGGGCGACGATCGTGCCGCACGCAGCGCGATTTTTGATCAAATTTGTGATGATCTCGATGCCGCTCCGGTCCAGCACATCGGCAAGCTTCTCATCGTCTACCGCCCTAGCGACAAAAATCGCATTGAGCTACCCAAGACAAAAAAGAAGCGCGGCTAAACCGCACTTCGTTTTTTGATCAATAAAAATAGACAGCCGTAGCATTATGCAGCGGCTGTTTTTTTATGATCTTCACACCCATCATCCAAAAAACTTTATAGATAACGCACATCCAGAATTTCGTACTCGCGAACGCCGCCGGGTGCTTGCACCTCAGCCACATCGCCCAACTCTTTACCAATCAATGCGCGTGCGATCGGCGAATTGACCGAAACTTTACCTAATTTAATGTCCGCCTCATCGTCACCGACAATTTGATAGGTCACATTGTCATCGGTTTCTAAATCAGTTAGATCGACTGTCGCACCAAAAACAATCCGGCCTTCGGCATCAATAGACGATGGATCAATCACTTGCGCATTGGAGAGCTTGCCTTCGATATCCGCAATCCGGCCTTCGACAAATGCTTGGCGCTCTTTAGCCGCGTCATACTCGGCATTCTCAGAAAGATCGCCATGCGAGCGCGCCTCGGCAATTGCAGCAATCACAGAAGGTCTTTCGATGCTTTTAAGTCTTTGTAGTTCGGCCTTAAGTTGTTCGGCACCGACCACGGTCAACGGAACTTTGATCATGTCTTCCTCACAGCGGCCTAGCTGCCGCTCCTTCAAAAAAAAACGTGAGCCGCCGTGGACTCACGGCGGCTCATGCATATGGATTTAATGGGCGATTGTACCTGCAAATGCAGATGCTATCAAAGACCCGCCCATATTCTGCGTGCTTAACCCATTAAATCCGGTCTCATATCACATCACACCAAGCGAGATTGCAGCGCTTGCAAGCCATATACGTCCAGCTCATCCAAGTGCGCCATCCCGACACAAATGGCGCGTGCGCCAGCCAGTGTCGTGAACTGAGGAATGCGTGCTTGTAAAGCAAAGCGGCGAATCGAGTAGCTGTCATGAATTGCTTGGCGTTTTTCATCAACGGTATTGATCACCAAGGCAATCTCACCGTTTTTGATCATATCCACAATATGTGGACGACCTTCAGCGACTTTATTCACCTGTGTCACAGCCAAGCCGGCCTCTTTAATGGCCAACGCTGTTCCACGGGTCGCGACCAGCTCAAAGCCCAATGCCAGCAGCTGACGCGCTACATCGGCGACACCGGCTTTATCGCTTTCACGCACAGAGAGGAAGACTTTGCCAGATTTCGGCAAACGCTCGCCCGCACCGATTTGCGCTTTGACATAGGCTTCGGCAAAGGTCGTACCGACCCCCATCACTTCGCCGGTCGACTTCATTTCTGGCCCAAGAATCGTATCGACGCCCGGGAATTTGATGAACGGGAAGACCGCTTCTTTGACAGCAAAGTATGGCGGAACCACTTCACCCGCGACACCTTGTGCATCCAGACCAATGCCGGCCATGCAACGTGCAGCAATTTTTGCCAAAGGCTGCCCTGTTACCTTAGAAACAAACGGCACAGTACGGGAGGCGCGTGGATTCACCTCTAAGACGTAAATGGTGTCCTTCTGAATCGCAAACTGCACGTTCATCAAACCCACAACATTCAGCGCTTTCGCCATTGCAATGGTCTGGCGACGGATTTCGTCTTGTAGCTCAGCCGACAAACTGTACGGCGGCAACGAGCAACCCGAGTCACCCGAATGCACACCCGCTTGCTCAATATGCTGCATGATGCCGCCAATAATGACGCGCTCGCCATCACTAATCGCATCAACATCGACTTCAATCGCATCATTCAAGAAGCGATCCAGCAACACGGGGCTGTCGTTCGAGACTTTGACCGCTTCACGCATATAGCGCTCAAGATCCGCTTGCTCGTGCACGATTTCCATCGCGCGACCGCCCAACACATACGACGGACGAACCACCAGCGGATAACCAATTTCAGCCGCTAACTGAATCGCTTCTGCCGGTGCCCGTGCAGTGCGGTTCGGCGGCTGCTTCAGGCTCAAATCGGCCAGCAGTTTTTGGAAACGCTCGCGGTCTTCTGCGCAGTCAATCATATCTGGCGTGGTACCGATAATCGGCACACCGTTCGCTTCGAGCGCGCGCGCCAATTTCAACGGTGTTTGGCCGCCGTATTGCACGATGACC